>NZ_JAHRFC010000124.1:0-10780 GCF_020883015.1 Microcoleus sp. CAWBG640 | reverse complement strand
GGACTACTGGGTGATGTTGAGTGACCGAGATAGTTGAGCATTTCTACTCATTTTTGTCTCGGATGATTCACTTTTACCCCCTCAACCCGCCTATGTGCCAGTTGGGGGTGCGGAATGTGGGATATAATTTTTCTGTCCGCTCATTCTAGTTATTATGAAGGTCGAGTCAATTTAGGTTTCATCTTACCGCGTTTACTCTCGTCCCCTAAATGTCTTGCGGTCTTTACCAGAGACGCTTTGACTGCTGCTGACTTAAATCGACAAGGTTTAAAAAAAGCCAAATTTGTCGGCAATCCAG
The DNA here is from genome assembly GCF_020883015.1 of Microcoleus sp. CAWBG640. Taxonomy (NCBI): domain Bacteria; kingdom Bacillati; phylum Cyanobacteriota; class Cyanophyceae; order Oscillatoriales; family Microcoleaceae; genus Microcoleus; species Microcoleus sp. CAWBG640. The sequence continues at coordinate 10,482 of NZ_JAHRFC010000124.1, read as the reverse complement.
TCATGGACAACCTCCATTCTACTGCCAAAGATTTGCCGTTAATACCGGAAGTTCCGACCATCGCCCTTCTCCCAGGTTCTCGCCTCCCGGAAGCCAGTGACAATTTAATTTTATTACTACAATTAGTTAAAGAAATAGTAGATTTAGGTTCACAACCTCTCCAGTTTATCGCTGCTTTAGTTCCCTCTTTGATGCCAGAATTAGATAATATTGCCCTGCGGTATGGCTGGGAAAATCACTCAGGAAAACTTTGTTTGTCCGCTCTCCAAGATAATTACCCCCATAAATTAGGTGTAGAAGTGCTTTGCTATTCCGATGCTTTTGCAGATATTTTACAACACGCTAATTTAGTAATTGGCATGACAGGAACTGCGGTAGAACAATCCGTCGGCTTGGGAAAACCTGTAATTTCAGTGTCCGGAAACGGGCCATCTTTTACCTATAGATTTGCGGAAGCTCAACACAGACTTTTAGGTGAATCGGTACAGGTATTTGCCAAACAACCAGCGAACCACGAGGTTCTTAAAGAAGCTGCTTTAGGGGTCTATCGGACTTTGCAAGACGAAGCTTATTTAGCCCGGTGCGCGAAGAATGGCTTAGAAAGAATGGGGCGATCGGGTGCTAGCATCAAGATTGCTGATTTCGTGGTCAACAATCTTTAATCGTAAGGTCTATTAATTTTTTAGCAACTCAGAAACCGTTTTAAATTTGTAACCTTGAGACTGCAAAGTCTTGACAATAATCTCTGTTGCTGCTACTGTTTTTGAGCGATCGCCTCCGCCATCGTGCATCACCACAATCGAACCAGAACGCACATGATTAATCACCTGATTTGCAATATCTTCCACGGTGTGTGTTTTTTCATAATCTTGGGAGTCCACATCCCACATAATCAATTTTTTGTGCATTTGGGACAGTAAATAAGACAAAACTAAAAATCTCCGACCCCAAGGTGGTCGAAAACTAATACTATCCTGCTTAACGCCTAAATCCCGCAAAAGTTTGTCGGTTTTTGAAATTTCCGCCAACAGAAACTCGCGAGGTTTAAACATCATATCTTTATGAGAGTAGGAATGGTTGGCTAACTCATCTCCCCTAGCAATAATCCTGGGCACGATTTCTGGGTGTTTCTCGATATTGCGGCCGATTTCAAAAAAAGTTGCTTTAACTTGGTAGCGATCTAAAACATCTAAAAGCTGATTGGTATAGGGAGGATAGGGGCCATCGTCGTAGGTAATTGCCACAACTTTGTCTTCAGTGTCAGCGCGGTTAAAACCTAAAAAATTGTGAAATTTAGTAATTTTTATCAATAGGGCTGATGCCAAAAATAATGCGATTATGACCAGAATATTTTTTTTATATTTTTTACGGATGCCCATAGATGGAAGCAGTCAAACGAAAATTACATGATATATGTTATATTACCACCATTCAAATTTCACCGCCCGACTTTTAAAAATTCCCGGAAATAACAGCAGGATAGAGATGAAACAAAACCTGTTTAAGGTGCGCTCCTATAAAATAAAAAAAAGATACAATTAAGTAAAGTACAACCATAAACTTTGTAGACATGAAACTAAAACGATTAGGTCACGTAGCCGTTTGCGTGCAAGACATTGAAAAATCTGCTGATTTCTACCAAAACTTGGGTATGGAGTTAGTCTGGAAAGATGCAGACTGGGCTTATTTGAAAGCAGGAGAAGACGGACTGGCGCTGTTGAGTCCTACTTACGATCAAGCAGGGCCACATTTTGGGTTCGTATTTGACGATCGCACCGAGATGGAATCAGCCTACGAACAACTCAAAGTTGAGGGTGTTTCCGTCACTCACATACACGAACACCGGGACGGTACTGCATCCTTTTATGGCAGAGATCCCGATGGTAACGGCTTTGAGTATCTTTACGAACCAGCGCCCTCGTCTAAATAATCATGAGACTTTTGGCAAAAAGATAGTCAAGAACAGATATAGATTAGTTGTTGGTGATGCCTTATTGGTGGCGATCGCGTGCCAATAACCACTCACGAATCACCAATCACCATTTATCCCCAACCCTGGCGGGGCGGGGACTGACAGCCACCGCCCCCAAAACTCCAAACCACTCTCCGATTCTTCCCTTCCCGGAACACCCGTCGTAGTCGCCGAAGAATCTGACGTAGCCAGACCGAGGGAGTACAGTAAGGTTTAAACTCTCAATAGCCACAAACATATCCAGAACTTCCGAAAATCGATCCGATAATCTAAAATCTAAAATCTAAAATCTAAAATCCTCATGTTTCAAAGAATACAAGTCAAAAACCGCTGGAAATCAATCCTCAAACCCTGGGCAGAAATAGACCCCTGGCTGTTCGCCGCCTGCATCGGCCTCACCATATTCGGGGGAATCATGATTCACAGTGTTGAGATCAATCAAGGATTGATCGATTGGTGGCGACACTGGGTGACAGGCGGAGTAGGTTTGTGTTTAGCCATCATCATTTCCCGGTGTCGCTACGAAGTATTGATCGAGTGGAAATGGCCAATCTACATAGCGATCAATTTGTCACTGATTGCGGTGCGGTTTATCGGTAGTACAGGACTCGGTGCCCAAAGGTGGATTAATATCGGCGGCTTCTACTTGCAACCGTCAGAATTTGCCAAAATCGGCATGATTATTACTTTAGCAGCCCTGATGCACGATAAAACAGTCCCTACGTTGCGGGATATGTTCAAGATGCTAGCAATCATGGCTGTACCCTGGGGATTGATTTTTGCCGAACCAAATTTGGGGACTTCTCTGGTATTTGGTGCGATAACCATGGGGATGTTTTACTGGGGTAATGTCAATCCCGGTTGGTTGATCTTGCTATTTTCTCCTTTGTTCTCGGTACTCCTCAATAACTTGTCTACACCGATTTGGATAGGTTGGATAGTAGTGGCGGGTGTGATTGCTTGGCGGTCTCTACCTTGGCGCTGGTTGGGGACTTTCGCTACAGTGCTGGTGAATGTGGTTTCGGGACACGTCGGACATATTTTTTGGAGCGTGCTCAAAGATTATCAAAAAATGCGGCTCACAGGGTTTTTAAACCCAGAAAAAGACCCTTTAGGTAGCGGATATCACTTGATTCAATCTCGGATTGCGATCGGTGCTGGGGAGCTCAAGGGGAGGGGATTGAATCACGGAACCCAAACTCAACTTAACTTTATTCCAGAACAGCATACGGACTTTATCTTTTCAGCGATTGGTGAAGAATTAGGTTTTATTGGTTGTATTTTAGTCTTATTTTGTTTCTGGCTAATTTGTTTGCGGTTGGTGATTATTGCTCAAACTGCTAACGATAATTTTGGTTCTTTGTTGGCAATTGGAATACTGTCAATGTTGATTTTTCAAGTATTCGTGAATATTGGGATGAACATCGGCTTAGCACCTGTTACGGGGATTCCGCTACCTTTCTTGAGTTACGGTAATGCCTCGCTGCTGAGTAATTTTCTAGGGTTGGGGCTGGCGGAGTCGGTGGCGAATCGGCGACAGCGCAAGAAGATGTGGAATAGGTAAAAAATATTGGTTATTGGTTATTGGTTAGTTGTTATTGGTTATTGGTTATTTGCACCGCAAATAACCAACAACCAACAACTAACAAACAACTAATAACTAACAACTAATAACCAATGCCCAATGCGCGATTCCCCATTCCCCATTCCCCATTCCCCATTCCCCATTCCCCATTCCCCATTCCCTATTCGTTCATATTTTTGTAAGTAGCCACAGCAGAAGGAGAACTCCGATTTAAGTAGCGGAATATCCAATACTTAAATACGGTATCCAAGATCACAGGAAAAGTGGCAATGAACAGAAATATGAACTGCCGATTTTCTGGTAGTCCGAAATGTCTTGATACACCTTCCAGAATTACTTCCCAACCGTGGGGTGAGTGGAATCCGACAAACACATCGGTAAACAAAATAATCACAAAAGCTTTTGCACTGTCACTGAGACCATAAACCACATCGTCCATAAAAGACTTGACAATTTCAATTTCTTTCTTGTTGGTGAGGAGAATCATCACAAAAGCCAGACCGGAAATCAAATCCGCAAATACATTTTTGATGGCCCCAGAGCTTTCACTCCCGAATTCTTCAGCTATTTCCAGAGCTTTTTCTTCAATTCTCTTTTCGGTTTCTTCTGGAGAAATCGCTGGAGCCCTACCAATTAATGTTTGAAATTTCAGGTGTTGCTCAAACTTTTCCAATTCTTTAAAGGCTTCCTCTTCCAAATCAACATTGATGAAAACAGGAGCATTGTTATTCGTTCTTATGCGATCTACTATCGGTCCAACTATAAAATTTTTGGCGATTTGATGAGTCAACAGCGGCACTAATATCAAAAGTAAAATAAACCTCAAAGAAATGACGGTTTTTACTTTTGAGTTACGAAAATTTTTAACTACTTCTTTTTCCGCGGCCGGATCTAACTCTTTAGTAATGCGATTCAAGGTTCCCAAAAGCGATCTGGGCAATAAACTCACTTCCTCAATATAAGTATCAACTCCCTCAGCGTCACTGGGGATGGAGTTAGGGGAACCGTTATTTTGGTAAGGTTGAGGACTGCCAGTTTTAGAACTAATGGGAAGATTGGGACTATTAGAAATTGGTACAATAGCCGTGGGTTTACGATTAATGTAGCGGGCGATGACCCTATCAATAAACTCTAACTTTTCAAATACAAGGGAGGCTCGATCTTTGGTATCTATGCCGAATCCACGGTGGTAACGATCGACCAAAACTCCACTCTTCGGTTGAGCAGCCACCCGCTCTGGTAGTTCCAAAAAAGCACGGCTGGCATTAAACTCAACCATTCTAGTTTGAATGGCTTTGAGGTATTTTTGTAGATCGGATTTAAAGTAAGATAAAGTGCTGTCTCCGTAATCGCCCGCGCGATCGCCAATGGGTTGACCACCAAAATGTTCGTCTTCGATCGCCTTAATTGCCAAAGCAGCTTCGTAGGCTTGTTCTAGAGCTCTTTCCGGCGTTTCTCGATACCATTGGCGAGCAGTGTAGAGATATTTTACAAATCTGTTCCAGGGAGAAGTATTCATAGCTAAAGCTGGTTAGTCTACCGTGGGATTAGTGATTAAAGTATTCATGGTATAGTAGCAAACTTACTTAGATTAGAAATCGTGTCTTCGGATTCAATTTGGATTGTCGGAGCCGCTCGCAGTGGCAAAACCAGTCGCCTAATTGAACAGTTCTGCCTGTGGAGCAAAACTGTTAAGCCTCTGTCAGCAACAGTTTCAAGTCGCTTGGGTTCTGGCCATCGCAGGCTGGGACAGACTGGCCGAGCAATTTTAGTTTTAGCAGCTAATGGAGAAAATCGCCTGGAATTGGCCGATCGCATCGCCGTCGCCACCCAGGGAAAATATACCTTTAACTCAACCACACCCTTTGGCTTTTTCGAGCAGGAGGTAATGCTTTTTTGGCCGCTGCTAATGGATTCCCTGGAATTGAGGGCCCAATTTCCTCTGCGGCTGCAACCTGAAACTGAACTGGAACTTGCAACTAGACTATGGCGTCACGAGCTAGACGAAGGGATTTTGCAACAAACAGGGGTAAGTCCAAATCGCATGGTGCGTCGAACTCTAGATTTGTTACAACTGGCTGCGGTTAGCGGGACACCGATGGAGACAATTCCCACTATTCTGGAACAGGGATTTGCTCAGCAAAGTGGCCAGACTCGTCTGTGGACTAGCATGGGAGAGTTGCTGGGAAGATGGCGGGAATGGTGTTTGAGAAGGGGGCTGCTGACTTACGGAATTATTGGGGAACTCTACTGGCGCTATTTGTTGCAGAATCCCACTTACCAAGAGCATTTAGCCTGGCGATACCAAGCAGTCATCGCTGACGATGTGGATGATTATCCAGCCATCAGTCGCGATTTGTTGGAGTTTCTGCTGTCTTCTGGGGCGACGGGGGCCTTCACCTACAATCCAGATGGAGGAGTGCGCTTGGGCTTAGGGGCTGATACTGAATATATGGCTCAACTGGAAACACGCTGTGCGACAGTGGAATACTTGGATCGAAAAGCAGGTTTAGCCAAAGATATTGGTGAGTTAGCGGTGAATTTAGCTGTTAATTTTGAGGCTTTTTATCCTTTTGGTTTGAGTTTTCCTGGAGAGGTGCGATCGATCCAAACTACCTCACGGGCCCAACTGCTGCGAGAAACGGCTGAAATCATTGCTGAGGCGGTTAAGTCAAAGGCTGTGGCACCGGGGGAGATAGCCGTAATTGCTCCTGGTATAGATGCGATCGCCCGTTACACCCTCACAGAAATTTTAGCCCGCGACAACATCGCCACGGAATCCCTCAACGATCAGCGTCCCTTGTCAAGTACCCCAGCGATTCGAGCTTTGTTGACAGTGCTAGCGTTAGTTTATCCGGGACTAGGCCGTTTAGTCGATCGAGACGCAGTAGCGGAAATGCTGGTAGTGTTAAGCAGGCAGAGAAACCGCCCATGGGAAGAGGAACCGGAAGCAGAGGCTAACAATCCCACGTCTAAAATCCCAAATTTAAAATCGATCGACCCCGTGAGAGCTGGTTTAATTGCCGATCACTGTTTTTGTCCCAATCTCGATCGACCCCCATTGTTACCGTTGACAGCCTTTCCTCGATGGGACAGACTCGGATACCGAGCGGCGGCTGCTTACGAGGACATTGTGGAGTGGATCGAACAACAGCGGAGGCAACAACAGGAGCGACTGTTGCCGAGTCCTATTTCCCTGCTCGATCGCGCTATCCAAAAATTTCTGATCTTCGATCGATACCTAGCCTACGATCGACTAGCAGCCCTGCGAGAATTAATGGAAACTGCCACTCACTATTGGGAAATAGACGGACGAATGCAGCAAATAGAACCAAAGTCCGGTGGCGACTCCGAGACGATCGCCCGTTTTATTCATTTATTGCGCCAAGGAACCGTCACCGCCAACCCCTTTCCAGTCAGGCCAGAGGGGCCCGACGGCCAAACCGTCACCATCGCCAATATCTTTCAGTACCGCAGCAGTCGCCGCGCCCACCAATGGCATTTTTGGCTAGATGCGGGTTCGCCGCTGTGGCTGAGTGGGGGTGCGGCGACGCTGTATGGTGCTCCTTTGTTTTGGCGATCGCAACAGGGGCGATCGTGGGAAAGTGAAGACGAAGAAACAGAAGGACAACAGCGACTGCGGCGAATTCTGGTAGATTTGTTAAGTCGCTGTTCCCAACTTTACCTGTGCCACAGCGAACTCGCCGTCAACGGACAAGAACAAACCGGGCCACTTCTGCCTCTAATTCACAACTCTGTTTCTTACCAAAGACCTGCGATGGGTAGAAGGTAGAAGTGATTAGTTACTTGTTATTGGTTATTTGTTATTTGCTGATTGTTAGTTGTTCCTTCTAATAACCAATCCCTTCTCTTCGTCTAATACTCAATTCCTCCGCCCAATACCCAAGAATACCTAATTTGTAAAAAAAAGGCTATAGTGTACCCAAAACTAACATCAAAACCAGCAAAGAATAATAGTTGTAGAACAAAAAATGAACCGAATAAAAAATACCTATAGCCATTGGTGAATTAATTCAGTATCTTAGAAAAGAACAAGATTATTCATCGCTCTAAAGCCGACATTTTGGCAATAAACTGATATTAATCAGTCTTAAAAATCAATCCGAATCATAGTTTAAAGGAGCCAAAATTATGCCGAGTGCAGTACCATTTATTCCGGTGCCAACGCCAACCCCAACGCCAACTCCAGAGCCAACACCAACTCCAGAGACAACGCCCACTCCGGCAACAACTCCAACTCCCGCAACAACTCCAACTCCGGCCCCAACGCCAACTCCCGCCGACGATACATTTGGGGGGATAGACGACACCTTGGGTGGAGGTGGCAGCACGACACCGGCAATCATCGGCGGAATTATCCGCGGTACAGACAAAAACGACACCTTGATAGGCAGTATCGGCCCCGACGTGATTTCTGGGCTGCAAGGCAACGATAACCTCCAAGGTGGGGAGGGCGACGACCTGGTATTTGGCAACGAAGATGATGATGTACTATTCGGCGGACCAGGTAACGACGCTCTCGACGGCGGTTCAGGACTAGATACGCTCTACGGAGGGAAAGGTAGCGACTCCCTAGACGGGGGAAATAACCCCGACCTGCTTTATGGTAATGACGGCAACGACACCGTAGTGGGAGGGGAAGGCAGAGACACAGCTTTCGGTGGCAAAGGCGGTGACAGCCTGCGCGGTGGCTTGGGTGATGATAGTATGTTTGGCGATCGAGGTGATGACGTTCTTTGGGGCGACCAAGGTAACGACTCCCTGTTCGGTGGCGACGGCGACGACCTGGTATTTGGCAACGAAGGAGGCGACTGGCTCTACGGCAACGTCGGCGCGGACACAATTTTTGCCAATGATGGGGACGACATCATTTTCGGCGGTGCTGGCGACGATATCATCGATGGTGGTGCTGGCAACGACGTTCTGTGGGGAGAAACAGGCAAAGACTTAGTTTCAGGAGGCGAAGGTAAAGATGTCTTCGTCATGGCCCGTGTTAGCTCTCCCGGCATTGGTGGCAGCACAGACCCCGTATTTATCACCAGCGGTGGCCCTGACATTGGTGATGCCGATATTTTTACAGATTTTCGCCAAGGCGAAGATCTAATTGGGTTAGGCGGAGACCTCAAATTTGAAGATTTGATCATCTTCCAAAGCAGCGACACCAAAGCAGGCAGTACGATTATTCGCAACGGTGTCAGTGGCGACTTTTTAGCAGTATTGCCTGGAGTGGACAGCAGAACCCTCGGCCGCAGCAGTTTTGTGATTGGCCAGACAGTTCCCGGCAGCGCTACCCCTCTCCCCACACCGACTCCAGCCCCCACTCCGACTCCAACACCCAATCCGACACCAACTCCAACTCCGACTCCAACACCGACTCCAACTCCAACACCGACTCCAACACCGACTCCAACTCCAACACCAAATCCGACACCAACACCAAATCCAACCCCAACACCCAATCCGACACCGACTCCAACACCGACTCCAACACCGACTCCAACTCCCTTGCTCAATCAGGCTCCAAAGGCAGTTAACGACAACTTCACCACCGTGGCGGGACAAACACTGAGTCTCAACGTCCTGTTAAACGACACTGACCCGGACAATAACATTCTGACTGTTACCACTTTTACCGCCACCAGCAAGGGGAGTTTGACTCCTGTGGGCGGTGGCAGTTTCAAATACACCCCGAATGCTGGCTTTTCTGGTGCCGACAGCTTTAGTTACTCCATCTCAGATGGCAGAGGAGGTACAAGTCAGGCGGTAGCGACAATCAACGTCAGTAGCCCGCCGAAGCTAGCAATTAATGATGGTGTAGTTGTTGCTAAAAGTGCTCCGATTGGGACAATTACGGCGGCCGATTTGTTAGTTACAGACACCGACAACACGCCGTCGGAAATTGTTTACACGATTACTCAAGCCCCTAACGCTAACAAAGGCTTTATCCAAAGGGGTACCGCTTTGTTGAATGTCGGCAGTAAATTCACCCAAGATGATATCAATAACAACATCATCAAATACAACCTGTTACCGACTGGGGGCAACGACAGCTTTACGTTTACAGCGTCAGACGGTTCTGGGACGATCGGACCGGCATCCTTCAGTATTACCGTTGTAGATAGTATTGTCGATCGCAGCAACCTCCCAGCCAGCAGCTTTACAGGCAGTAACCTAAGCGACTTTATCATCGGGGGCGCCGGGGACGATACCCTCAGTGGCGGTGATGGCAACGACATCATCGACGGCAGAGCCGGCAACGACCTAGTATTAGGTCAAGCAGGGAACGACTCTCTGCTGGGTTTTACAGGCAACGACACCATCGACGGAGGCGAAGGCAACGACACCATCGACGGCGAAGACGGCATCGACTCCCTCATAGGCGGGGTGGGTAATGACCTGATGTTTGGGGGTAATGACAACGACATCCTCAGTGGCGGTGACGGTAGCGATACCATTGACGGTGGCACAGGCAATGACTCCGTACTTGGCGAAGTTGGCGACGACTCGATACTTGGCGGCGTTGGTAACGACACCTTATTTGGCGGGGTTGGCGACGACTCCATCGAAGGCGGTGTTGGTGATGACATCCTCGACGGCGGTATCGGCAGAGACTTCCTCGATGGCGGTATCAATAACGACTCCATCTCCGGTGGCGACAGCGAAGACACCATTTTGGGTGGAGACGGCAACGATACTGAACTCGGAGGTGCGGGCAACGACTATCTCTTGGGCGAAGCTGGTAGCGACTCGCTGTTGGGAGATGCGGGAGACGACACCATCGATGGTGGCATTGGCAGCGATAGTCTGAGTGGCGGCTTCGGCAACGACTTGCTGTTGGGTGCTGATGACAATGACTCGCTTTCTGGCGGTGCGGGCAATGATATTATCGGCGGCGGTGCTGGTT
>NZ_JAHRFC010000123.1:0-10902 GCF_020883015.1 Microcoleus sp. CAWBG640 | reverse complement strand
ATAGCGAAATAATTGAAGATTTACTGGAAGAAAGCAAGCTGTTTATTGAATGGACTGCTGCCGATACAGAGATAGAAATAGCTGCTGAGTTAGTTGAGTTGCAGGTTCAGTTAGCTTGCTGGCAGTATTCTTGGGCTGAGATTCGCTCGAACGTTCAGCAACGAATAAAAGTTAGCGAACAGGTAAAAATCTGGTCAGAAAAAGTGCTGAATATGTCGGGTTTGTTGGCTGCGAATTAGATAAGTGCGCGATCGCTCTTGATGCGCGATGTGCTATTTTATCCATAAGAGCGATCCCCTTACGCAGTTGCAAATTCGGTAAACTGACGCAAACGCGGTGGATGAAAGGCGAGGACAATATCTTCACAAGACACCCCCGCTTGCAGTAAATCGGTTGCAATACCGTCCTCAGTCCGGTCTTCTTCAATCCAGATTTTTCCATCTTTCAGGCGAACGTGAATGACATTGCTTTTGATGCGATTATCTTGATACCAACCCATTTTTATTAGAAGATACTGCTCGCGAATCGGATCGAACAGCAAGACAGATTCGACATCGGAATTGCCCGAGCTTAGCTGCTGGTATTCTTCAAGAATTTTTTGGATTAAGCTTCGGTATCGTTCGAGTTTATCCATCGTTCAATAACCTCCTGGATTGGATCGAAAAGCAATAGGTTAACTTGATTTTTTTGAATCATTAGTTGAGCGAGCGGAGTTTGAAATTTATTATCGTACAAGTTAGCTGCAACTGCCAAGTATAACTTGAAATCTAGGTTTTGAGCTTCGACAACTTCTTTGTACATGATGTACTGACCGATGGTAGCCTGTAAGTCAGTAATGAACGATCGTCCGATGAAGCTTTTGACTTCCACAAGTATTCTTTCTTTGCCTCGCGCTGCAGAAATAGATTTCTCGGCAGCAAAATCTGGATATAAGTTATCTCCCCCGTACTCCAGTTCGTAGTTTTCCTTGAGAATTGTCCAGCCATCATTGATGAGCGCCTGTTTTACGGAATCATGGTAAATGTCTTTGGCTGGCATGAGAAGATTGAGATAGGGCGTTCTTCCATTTTAATACCATTTCGATCGAGTTACGATCGTGTTGTGATTTTCACTAGAGTTAATCTTCAAGGTGCTAAGCTCTATGGCTTTAGAGAAGAACTTTGTCAATTCTGGGATGTCATGTTACCTGACGGACTTTTTAGCTCGGTATTTTCCTTCGATCCATAGCTTTACTTTGACGGGACTCATCCCCATTTTGAATAATCGTTTGAGAATTATCGCCAGCAACAATTGGCTATCTCCACCGCGCCAAGGAGGGAGCGCGATCAAACTAGCAACGATAAAACGCAAACTCTGTATAAACTTACCCGCTTCCAGGTAAGCCAATCCTAAAACTGCCAGTGCAATCCCTTTAAATAAAGAATTATTAACGGTTTGAGCGATCGCTAAAGCTTGTTTTCCATAATCTAGTGCTTTAGGAATGTCTCCCAGTGCGCTATAGAGATAAGAAAATTGCGATAAGGACTGAGATTCGTGGTGTTGATAGTGATATTGACGGGCCAGATCCAAACATTGCTGGGTTTTTTCTAAAGCTAGTTGAACCTCATCTTGCCAAGTATGAATAAATGCCAGAGTTAGTAAGGCGTAACATTGAACGCTTATATCACCACTGTGTTGATTAATTTCCAAAAGTTCTTGGGAGCAGGTTAGAGCGGCTCTAAAGTTGCGCTGGTAACAGTAGACTAAGCCCAAATTCACCAATACAACACTAACTTGATGGCAATTGCGGTTTTGGTGTCGTTGCTGATACTGTTGTTCTAAGGCATCCAAAGCTTTTTGGCGTTTACCCAACTGAGCATTGGCGACGGCAAGCCGTCCGAGAGCGTACCATTGGGTTTGCGTATCGTTAATAGTACGGGCGATCGCTAATGCTTGCTGACAGTGATGAGTCGCCTGATGAAACTGTCGCAGGTGAATGGCTAAATATCCCAAAGTCGCCAAGGTTTGACCTCTCTCAACCGCTGTAGACGAGCCTTCGCCGTAACTGTCTTGCTCCCATCCCAAGCTTTCTAGCGATACGGCATCCTCCAATTGAATGCGACAGCCAGATTCATCAATTCGATCCAATACCTGCAACTGCTGCTGGCAGTAATTCCAAGCTGTTTGATATTGTCCCCAATTGCCATAGCAAAGCCCTAAACCACCAAGTGCTTTAGCTTGAGCCTCTGTATTGTGATTCTCTGTGGCTAATTGTAATAAACGCTGATAGTAATCGACTGCGGTGGGAAACTGACAAAGATGGGTATAAGCATAGCCCAGGTCATTGAGACAAAGACAATCCAATTGGGGATTAACTTTACCCAATAAAGGTTGACATAGAGCGATTTGTTCTCGGTAAAGTCCCCAAATTCCAAGCTGTTGGTGTAAAACCTGCGAATTCCCTTCGATATTAGGACGAACAAATAAAATTTGGCGAATCAGATCCCAGGCTTTAAGCTGTTCTAGATGGTGAGCCGCCTCCAAGTAGCCTCGGACTTGTTCGAGTTGAGAAGCTTGGTTATGGGGTTGATAGTGCTTGAGCCAGTAAAAAGCGGCTCGTAAATGCGCTTTTTCATAGAGAGTCGGTTGTCGATCGAGAGGATGTGCATTATTTAGAACCAACTCTCCTGCTGGTGTCAAGCAGCAATTTAAAATCTGGGATTCTGTTAGCGTCTTCAGTTGCAATGCTCGATCCAAGGCAAAATTCATAACAGGATCTCTGGTTTAAAATTAACAAGATGCTGGAGCGCGATGCTGCGAATTAAACTGTGAAGCCGATAGAATACGCGCCCAGCCTTAGAGTCTGTTTCTAGGAGAAAGCGGCGTTGTAAGGTTTGAAAGGCAATTATTTGCGCTTCTTTAGGACACTCCGCAATTAATAATAGCCAAGCAGTTCGCTCTACAGAGCATCGATAGGTAGCTCCCATACAGAGCAGAATGTAAGCCAAAGGAGATGAAACGCGCAGACGGATAAATGTTCGTTCGATGCGGCACTTAACTAGATCGGTTAAGTTGATGCTGTAATTGGCTAAAGTTACTGAGTCGGCGCTCGAACGTAAATCAGAAGCTATTTGCTGTTGTTCGATGGTTACAATCTCTTCGCCATAATCGTGCCAGTAGGCTTGAATGTCGCGGTTGTATGGACTTTCTCGAATTTCTCCAGCGATTACTCGCAAAGCAAGCGGATGGCCTTCATAAACCCTAACGATGCGTTGTAGATATTCACGTTCCTCATCTGTCTGAGGATAAACTTCCCAACTCCCAAAAAGTTCGAGGGCTTCTTCGGGATTTAAGCCTTTGAGGTATTCTAGGTGCGATCGCTCTAAATACCGTCCCTCGGCTATGACAGGGAGGCGATCCTGAGAAGTTAGAATCAAGCGAGATGGCATTGGTTCTACTTGGATAAAGCGATCGAAAAATTGGGCAAATAAGGGATCTTTGTAATGAAACTCGCCGCGATCGCCCGTTTCCAGGATTTCCTCAACCATGTCGAGGAGCAGCAAAGAGGGATGGGTTTGCAAATAATTAACTAAATCGATGACCAGTTTTTGAGACTCGTGTTCTAACTCAAAATCCGATCTCATCTGCTCTTTTAAAAGTAAGCGAGCGAATTGTTCAAAGGTTTGCTGCTCAGCATCAAAGCGAATTACATGAACGAATGGCCACGTTTGAGCGATCGCTGGTTCTAAACTCAGTCGAATTGCCAGAGAGGACTTGCCAATCCCTGTAATTCCTACCAGCATTAGGACGCGACTAATGCCTTTAATCTTTTCAGTTAGTGCATCAACTAACGATTCGCGCCCAACCCAACGAGTTTCATCCTCATCTATGGAAAGTGTAGAATAGTTGGGTGACAATGAACTCTCTAAGGGTTCAACTTCTGGTCGAGAAAAAGCAGATTGACTAGCGAACTGAGATTCTCGATGTTTAGCATAATGCTTGAGGACGCTCTGAAAATTCAACTTTGTCACTTTTTGTCGTAGAGCGGTTGAGAGCATCTGCCAAAGTTGCGATCCAATATCTTTGATATAGCTATAGTCATAGTCAAAAGCATTAGCAATCTGCATATAAGACTGTCCTTCCCAAGCTTGACAAAAGACTATCTTCTGCACATTGTTTAATTGCTTTATTTCCAGAATTTCCTCAACGATATTTAGTGCCTCATCATCAGTCATTTTTGCCATATAGACTTCTAAAATAACTATTTCTATTCGATCTCAGGTAATGATATCAATTCCGGGTGCGCCGGAATGATATAGAGGACACGGCTCTTGGAGTGTCCCTACACGCGATACCCGTAGGGACACTAAGCGCGTACCCATTGGTGTCAACTTAAGGTCAAACCCAGTCAGAGACTTTTGTTTGACTATTAAATCTAGATCCCCCCTAGCCCCCCTTAAGAAGGGGGGGACAAGAGTCCGATCTTTCGTCCCCCTTCTTAAGGGGGATTTAGGGGGATCTAGAGTTGGCTATGAACGAGAGATACCAAGGCTTTCATGCTTAAGTTGACACCTATGGGCACGCGCTTAGTGTCCTAATTTTCGCTACTAATAATTCCGACGCTACCGGAAACGATATGATTCCGCACCCTCAACTGTCGCACAGACAACCACAGCTAGCAGAGGTGAGCGATCGGACATTTTGTTTTAAGTATAAATACTCATGATTTTGTGAAGAATGAGCTAATGGGCTAGTCAATAGAGACAGATAATTTTTAGATTCTAGATCCGACTTCGATCCGACTTCGATCCGACTTCGATCCGACTTTTATCGGACTTTTATCGGACTTTTATCGGACTGCCGGACTTGCTACACAGCGGTAAAGTAGTTACATCTGAGTTATGCAATTGGGCAGAGCATCAAATACAGCAGCACTTATCGTTGATGAAATATCAGCAGGACTAAACGGCGTATTGAGACATTTTAGCTGAATTAACTACATGCAGGCGGTGCATGGCATTCTTTTGCAACCAGGTAGAAAAGCCGGATGTAACAGTTTGTTGGCACGAAAGGCTACTCAAAACCTTCAGCTGGTTAGGCATCTACCGAACAATTTCAGCAAACACTAGCAGGAATGAAGATGAACCAATCTCTCGGACGCTCACCCAAGCGTGGGTTTTTGTCAGTTTCCTTTAGTAAAGCACTAACGATCGGCGTTCTGAGCGCCATTCTACCTTTACTCGGACACGCACAGCCTTCAGTTGCCCAAACGTGCAATGTCTTCGGCTGTTCTCAACCCGGTGCCGGTGCTTGTAACCCCTTTGGTTGCCCAAATCCGGGTGCAGATCCTTGCACTCCCTTTGGCTGTCCGGCTTCGCCAACTCCTGCTGGCGGGACCGCAGCGCAGCCCCCGGTCATTTATCAGTCGCAACCTCCCGTAATTTACCAACCGCGACGGCAAATTGGTGGTTCTCCGCAGGGGATCAGTAACTGCATGAAAAACCTGATGTACGAACAACAGCTAGTTTGCACTCGCAGTTATTGCAGCCAAGTGAGTCGAGAAGATGGTTGGGGCGGTTGGCAACTGCAAACCGTGAGAACTCAAACCAGTGAAGCTGCTGCCGTTCAGGCTTGCCAAAACGCACGCTAAGACAACTTTCCATTATTTGTAGAGCCATGATTATAAATCATCAAGCATTGACGATGGCAGGCGCGATCGCCACGATGCTATCACCATTGCTAATGACCCAAGGCGCGATGATCGCGCAGAGTTCGATTCGAGAATGTCTTAATGAGTTTGTCCGCCAAGGCGTTTCGCCTGATAAAGCTGCTGACCTGTGTTCCAGTGGTGGTTTGGCGATCGAAAGATGTGTAGAGAATAAGCGATTTCAGACTTACGAAGGTGCACCTCGACAGCGAACGGATGGTAAGACAGAATACACTTACCCGATCAATGCGTTCTCTGCAGAAAGTACCAGCGGACCTCAATGCTGGACTGATTATCGAAAATTATTTAATCCCAAGAATGTCTGCTGGGCGAGTTCGATCAAGGTTTCGGTATTGAGTGAAGAAGAAGCGGTCAACCAGTGCCGTAATGCGGTGGGTGGCAATCCAGTGGCTCCTGTCAGTAATCCAAATCTGAACACACCGCTGATCATCATTCCCGGAGGCGGAGGTACAACCTGGACTAATCCGGTTGGAGGGTCGCCACAGGCGATTCAGCAGTGTATGGAGAATTTGCTGTATCGAACAGAGGTACAGAAACCATTTTCAGGCTGGATTTGTGTTGCGAATGATGTGAACTGTAAAACCGTCAGAGTCAGAACTGAGATTAGCGAGGCAGCCGCAGTCCAGGCTTGCCAAAATGCACGCTAAAAAACCCTTTTTTAGGGGATGTTTAATCGAAATAAGAGTGCATTTACCACTAATTGTTAAATTACACAACTATCGATAGGAGTAAGAAATCATGTCTAACCAAGCTTTTCTGCGAAATTTATCTATTGCTGGTATCGCGCTTTCTGGTGCGATCGCCTTGAGCAGTAAGCCAGCATTGGGCGATACAACCTAAAAATTTCCTTTCTGAAATTTTCATAAATATCGACCTACTAGAGCATCAGTCCAGTAGAATCAAATCATTGGGTTTGGGCTAGTTTTTCGGATATCGAACGAGTCTGAAAAAACCTTTTTGCGTTGAGAATGATTCAACTGGACTGGCGCTCTAGCAATTATTCAAGGCAGATAAATAAGAGGAAACTTACCATGATCGAGTTAATTAGTTCCAATCTCATACTTAATCAAGACAAGGGAAAAAGTAACCTTGAGCAAATAGTAGGATTGACAAATCCACTTCTACCAGCCTTAGATCCGAAACTTAGTGTAGGCTCGGATTCTAATTTAGTTACTTCTAGCAGTTTAGCGAGCAAGCAAAATATAACAACGGGTATCTCTGTAATAAATAGCAAGGAAATTGATACTCTGATTTTGCCGCTTTCTAGCACTAGCCAAATAGGTATTTTTTCCAATAAAAAAACGTCTCAATCTATTATATCCGAGCCAGAAATCGATATAGTGACTGGTTTAAGAGTAAGCGAAGAGCTAGTAGATAATTCACAACCAGACTCATTAACTAATCCTTCTACTACATCTTCCTCGTCAAATTCCACTAACACTGGTTCAGTTACAGAGACTCAAAATCAGTCATCTGTGGTAGTAACTGATGCAAAGAGAACTAATAGCGCCACCACCGATAAGCCATTGCTAGAGGATAATGGGAGAGCGATCGCTTCGACCACCGAAGCTAATATCACTTTGAGTCCGCCAAACGGGTCAACTAGCGTTAACTTGCTTGACAATGATGACATCATTAGATCGAAAGGAATCGTCGAAAAATTATCATCAGTTAAAACTGTATTTTCCGCATTAAGCAACAGTATTACTCAAAACTCTTTATTTACTCAGAACATTTCGCCTTTGCCAAATAGATTTGACAGCGCTAAGGCAACTGTATTCCTAAATGATGTTAGCGCTCGCGTTAACAAGACATTGGCAACTTTAACTGATACACCCAATTTAGATTTAAAGATAATTGTTGAGCAGTTGTCTAAATCTATAGAGAATATTGGAACTTTAACGGTAGCTATCGATGGACAATTAATTACGCCCGATCTTATCAACACAATCAAATTAGGAATCGATACAGAAGTTGTCTTCAATTTTGATTTCTCCAAATCATTTACGATTTCAGAAAATCTTACTGGAGAAACAGCTTTTGAAATTGCTGGTACTAAAACGCAAGCAACTGTAAGTGGTAACGCAAATGGCTTGGGCGCTTTTGACTTCAACTTCAGTATTGGTATCGATAAAGTAGGAAAAGTTTTCATTAATGAAGGTGGTCTGCTCAGTTCCGACTTCGATTTGAATGCTACGCTTGCGGGAAATGCTCCTATTAAAGGTTTAGTCAACACTGGAATTAATGGAACGGGGACGTTAAATCTTGATGCTCAGTTAAAAATTGATGATGGGGATACCATTCTAAACGAGCGACTTTATCTGAATGATGACACAGCAATAACTCTCTTTGCGCCCAGTGCAGCATCTTTCACTGGTGGCATTGTCCTTGATAAGGCAACAGTTAAAGGGAGTATCCCTGCATTATCTGAGTTAGAATTGGCGATCGCAGCTTCAGGTAGTCTAAATTTTGTGACAGGTGAGGCAAAACTTGCTGTTCAACAAGATGCGCTCTTGGATGCGCTAGTGAATGCAACAGAAAAAGGAATCAACTCTCTTGCAAATCAAAGCGCGAAAATTGCTAAACTGACTCAAGATATTCCCATTATTGGGGATGATTTATCTACTGCCTTATCATCAACTATTAAAAAGGGACTCGGATTTGACGCTCCCGATAAAGGGACAAAGGCTTATCTCGAATCCTTCGGCATTACAGTTGAAAAATTAATTACGCCAGAACAATTCTTTAGTGGTAATTTTATCGCGAATGATGTGTTGCTACTACACTACAATTCTTCGGTTAGTGACACATTGCAATTAGCAAATACCTCTGGTGGTTTTGATGCAGGTTCAGCGAAGTTCACCCTTAATGGGAATTTGCAAGCTACGCCGAATCTAGCTTTTGACCTCAGTTTGGGCCTTGATTTGGCGAATGGTCCTTTCATCTTAGAAGGGGGTAATGTTAACGCACAGTTACCGATTAAGGGAAGTTTTAACGGTACGGCAAGCATTGGGAAATTCCTCACAGGTCAAGTAAGTATCGACAATGCCAATTTGAGTCCAACGGCAAAACTAACGTTTAGTGACTTTGATAGTGTTGGAAATGAGCGTTTTTATCTGTTGGGTAGCAATAACACTCTTTCTTTAGATACTATTTTAGGCAAAAAAGAAGCTATTGCTTTAACGGGTAATTTAGCCTTAGATGCGGCTCTTACTGTTGCTAATCCTGCTCAAAATCTCAAGGTTCCACTTCTCAACAAGCTCAACCTGGGCAATTTTACATGGAATGCCGGTGTTCAATACGATCTAGCTACGGGTAAAGCTGACTATACGATCAAAAATGATGCCAGTCTTACAGCGATTGCTAATCTTTTTCAAGGCAAGCAGGGAGATATCATCAATCTGTTTTTAGGAGACTTGGTTGGCTCTAATCCGATTCCAAAAGAGATTCGCACCATTCTTACGGAAAAAATTCCTCTATTAGACAAAAACTTACTAGATATTATTGGTGTTCCTAAAGGTCTCCAAATTCTGATTGAACCCGACAAGTTTCAAGGGAAAAGTATTGAGCAGATTAATGATAAGACTGGTCAGCAAGGACTCGATATTCTGGATTTGAGTTTTGATTTAATTAAGACTGATAATGTTTTGAAGCTTCTAAGTGGTCAGGACATTAATCTTATTAGCTTAGATGTTAAACAAACCCTTGCTTCGTTTGAGAAAAAAATAACCGTATTGCCTAGCACAACCGTATTCACTTTCTACGGGCTTGCTGGGATTAGTGCTGGAGTTGATATTGAAGCAAGGCTTTCAATGCTGGTTGATACTATCGTAGGCTTCGATACACAGGGGTTCTATGTGGTTGAGAGTGGGGCTAAAAAAGAACCTAAAGATATTTTGGGGCGAACTGTAGGAAATATGTTGTTTTCTCTCAATCCAACGATAACTGGAATTCTAACGGGGACACTAGACCTAATAACTGTTCTTGATTTAATTGATATTGCCGGAAGAGTTTCTTTAATAGGACAACTTGGGCTTCGTCTCGATGATTCTCCTTCGGGAGTCGATTCCGATCCAAAGGTTCGTTTAGCGGGACTGAATAAGATTGATGAGATTTTACGACCGACACTTAAACTCGATCTGGGATTTGGTCTAACTTCTACGTTGTTCCCTATTGGGAATTTTGGATTGCCTTTAATTAAAAAAGGGGAAGTCGAAAAGATTGTGCCTCTCTACAATGAGAGCGCAGGTTCTTTAGCTGACATCAAGAATGATGTGAAGTCTTTTATTGATAAAACAAGGGGAGAAGGAGGACTTAAGGTTTATGCACTGGGGGTTATTACTGGCGATCCCACATTGCTCACGGCTGGTACTGCTCTCGTGGCGACTTCTCCTCCAGTAACTCAGGCGTTTAGTGAGTTAGCGACAGGGCTAAAGGAAAGTGGTCGCGATATGTTGGGTGCTGCTAAGTCTATTGCCGAAGTAGCGAAAGAGTATGGACTAAATTTAGCGCAAACTGCTAAGTTTTTGTACCAAGAATTTTCAGGTGGAGTTGCAGGTGTTGCCAATGCTCTTTATAACGGAGTTACACAGAACATTGGTGATATTGCAGGAGGACTTTATAACGGAGTTACAGAGAATATAGGTGATATTGCCAAGGGGCTATATAACGGAGTCACCCAAAATTTAGGCACTATTGCTGGGGGACTTTATAATGGGGTCACCAAGAACATCGGGAGTGTTGCCAAGGGACTCTACGATGGGGTTACGACTAATTTAGGTAGTGTTGCCAGAGGACTTTATAACGGTGTTACATCTAATTTAGATAGCATTGCCAAAGGGCTTTATGATGGTGTTTCCCAAGACATAGATAAAATTGCGAAAGCAATCATAGATGAATTTGGAGTTGGTTTTTTCTTCAAACTGGATAACTTAATCACAGAGTTTTTGCCAGATGGCAGCAAAATCCGAAACACCTTTATTAATGGAGTGAATACCTTTAGAGAGGAATGGCTCAGTGGTGGGAAGAAGATTGACACTGCCTTTAGAAATGGGACAACCTATCTACGGAACACCTTTATTAATGGAGTGAATACCTTTAGAGAGGAATGGCTCAGTGGTGGGAAGAAGATTGACACTGCCTTTAGAAATGGGACAACCTATCTACGGAACACCTTTATTAATGGAGTGAATACC
>NZ_JAHRFC010000122.1:0-10941 GCF_020883015.1 Microcoleus sp. CAWBG640 | reverse complement strand
GCTCACTTTATTCCAGAAAAGCCCATGTACGAACAAGGCTTAATCTTGATGCCTCACGTCGCTACTTTGGGTTGGGGCGTCGGCCCTGGCGGTGAAGTTACAGACATCTTCCCGTTCTTCGTAGTCGGTGTTCTCCACTTGATTTCATCTGCTGTTCTCGGTTTGGGCGGCATTTATCACGCCGTTCGCGGCCCTGAAGTTCTTGAAGAATATTCTTCGTTCTTCGGCTACGACTGGAAAGATAAGAACCAGATGACCAATATCATCGGCTATCACCTGATTCTTTTGGGTGGCGGTTGCTTGCTGCTGGTTGCTAAGGCCATGTTCTTCGGCGGTGTCTATGACACTTGGGCTCCGGGCGGCGGCGACGTGCGTATTATCACGAACCCGACTCTCAACCCCGCTGTGATTTTTGGCTACTTGGTTCGCTCTCCTTTTGGTGGCGAAGGCTGGATTGTCAGCGTCAACAACATGGAAGACATCATCGGCGGTCACATCTGGCTGGGCCTGATTTGTATCGCTGGCGGTGTGTGGCACATTTTGACCAAGCCTTTCGGCTGGGCTCGTCGCGCCTTAATCTGGTCTGGCGAAGCTTACTTGTCTTACAGCTTGGGTGCTTTGTCCCTGATGGGCTTCATCGCTTGCTGCTTTGTCTGGTTCAACAACACTGCTTACCCCAGCGAATTCTACGGCCCGACTGGTCCTGAAGCTTCTCAAGCGCAAGCTTTGACCTTCTTGATCCGCGACCAACGCTTGGGTGCTAACGTCGGTTCTGCACAAGGCCCGACTGGTCTGGGTAAATACCTGATGCGCTCTCCTACTGGCGAAATCATTTTCGGCGGTGAAACCATGCGTTTCTGGGATTTCCAAGGCCCTTGGTTGGAACCTTTGCGTGGTACTAATGGCTTGGATTTGAACAAAATTAAGAATGACATTCAGCCTTGGCAAGCTCGCCGCGCTGCTGAGTACATGACTCACGCTCCTTTGGGTTCTTTGAACTCTGTGGGTGGTGTGGCGACTGAAGTTAACTCGTTTAACTTCACTTCTCCTCGTTCTTGGTTGTCCTGTTTCCACTTTGTGATGGGTTTCTTTTTCTTGGTCGGCCACTTGTGGCACGCTGGTCGCGCTCGCGCGGCTGTCGCTGGCTTTGAGAAGGGTATCAATCGTGAGACGGAAGCGGTTCTTTCGATGCCTGATTTGGATTAATCGATCGCATTTATTGCTGATTTGATTGTCTAATCATTAAAAGGCTCCTGTTTAATCGCAGGAGCCTTTTTTACTGCTGATTAACTCAGATGATGACTATTAAAAATAGCAGCTATAGCCTTTCTCAGGAGCGAACAAACTTATTAGACAGCCTAGTTCTTGGGTATCTGCATCTAAGCGCTCCCAGCTCAATTCAAAGGCAGCAGCAACACCTAGCTGTGCTGTCATTGTTGCATCAGCTTTTTCTAGGGCTATATGCCTAAGTCTTTTCCGCTCTAAACGTCGCAGCATTTCTGATAGAGACAAATCCTCTTCTTCGGCTTTGAGAAGGGTATCAATCGCGAAAATGAACCAGTGCTGGCTATGCCTGATTGGGATGAGTCGATCGCATTTAATGTTGATTTGATTGTCTAATCATCCAAAGGCTCCTGTTTAATCGCAGGAGCCTTTTTATTGAGAAGGAAGAAGGAAGAAGTCAACCCCCCCTGCCCCCCCCCAAGGGGGGAAATTCAGGAAGAAGGAAGAAGGAAGAAGGCCCTTCGACTTCGCTCAGGAACCGGGTAGTCGAAGGGCAGGAACCGGGAAGATGCAATAATAATGGTTTCAGCAATGTCGGATACGGCAGTGCCCATTGGTGTCAACTTAACGTCAAACCCAGTCACAGACTGCTGTTTGACGATTGAGGCCAGATCCCCCCTAGCCCCCCTTAAGAAGGGGGGGACAGGAGTCTTCTCAAAGTCCCCCTTCTTAAGGGGGATTTAGGGGGATCTAGACTTGGCGTAAACCCAGATTTCTCAAAGGTTTCAGGCTTAAGTTGACACCTATGGGCAGTGCCGTTTCCCTACCCCTTCCTTTTTCCTTCTTCCTTCAAAATGAATCATCAAGCTTGGTTGACATCACTAAAAGCACATCGGGCGATCGCAGTTATCCGTTCGGACGATCGGGCAATGGCTTGGCAGATGGCACAAGCTGTAGCTAAAGGGGGAATTGAGTTTATTGAAATTACTTGGAATACTGAAAAAGCGGCTGAATTAATTGCTCAACTCCGCTCCGAATTACCTACTTTTAGTATTGGTACTGGCACATTATTGAATTTAGAACAGTTGCAGGAAGCTATAGATTGTGGCGCTCAATTCCTGTTTACTCCACACACGGATGTAGCTATGATTAAAGTAGCTGTTGATGCGGGAGTGCCGATCGTCCCTGGTGCTTTCTCTCCGACAGAAATTGTCACTGCTTGGCAAGCGGGCGCTACCTGCGTTAAAGTGTTTCCGATATCGAGTTTGGGAGGTGCGGCTTACCTGAAAGCTCTGCAAGGCCCGCTGGGTGAGATTCCTTTGATTCCCACGGGTGGGGTGACGCTGGATAATGCAAAGGTATTTATTGATGCTGGGGCGATCGCGGTTGGTTTAGCTGGAGACTTATTTCCTAAACATTTGGTGGCTAATGGCGATTGGGAGGCGATCGGGCAAATTGCTCGAACTCTCACCCAAAACTTAACAACTTCTTAATCCTGTTTCCTAATCTAAAATCTCAAATTTGAATTTTCAAATGAGCTGAGGTCTGAGAAATGAAAAACAATATAAACTCAAGTTACTTCCACCGCGTTGGAACTTTAGCTGCTAGCTTGGTATTGACAATTGCAGCTTTTTGTGGTATGTCAACTGCTGTAATTGCAGGCGAAAAGCACAACACCATTGCCTATCGAATTATGGAGTTGCAACAATCTAGTCAACGCTGGATTGAAATCGATATATCAAGACAAAAGCTCATAGCTTGGGAAGGAAATAAATCAGTTTATGCTGTCAATATTTCCAGTGGCAAATCATCGACTCCCACGCGCACGGGAACGTTTGCGATTCAAACCAAATATCGGGTTGCAAGGATGACTGGGCCGGACTACGATGTCCCCGATGTTCCTTATACAATGTATTACGATGGTGGCATGGCAATCCACGGCGCTTACTGGCACAATTTGTTTGGCAATCCTGTTACTCACGGCTGTACAAATGTGGCGGTAAATCACGCTAAATGGCTGTTTGAATGGGCATCGGTGGGGACGGCGGTGGTGGTGCACAAATCTGAAATTTAGGACATGGGGCATTGGAAGTAAAGAAGCTAGTTGATGTCTAGCGGATATCTAGTAAAGGAGACAAACAGCGCATGATTCAAACCATATCTAAAACAAAAACTGTGATGTTTGATGAGTTCATTGACTGGTATCCAGAGAACTCTATCCATCGATATGAACTACACAACGGAGTAATTGTTGAAATGCCTTTAGGAACTGGTGACCATTCCGGTGTTACGGGCTTTATAAGCTTAAAACTAGGAGTTCAAATTGACCGTCATGAATTACCCTACTCAATTCCAGGTGACTGCTTACTCAAGCTTGGACGTAACGAATCAGGCTACCAACCAGATGTAATTGTCCTAGAGCAAAGTGCGCTCATTAACGAACCGCGTTGGAAAAAAGAATCGATCATCACGATGGGTAGTTCGGTTCGATTGGCTGTAGAGGTGGTCAGCACAAACTGGCGGGATGATTATTTTTTCAAAGCCTCTGATTATGAGGAAATGGGCATTTCTGAATACTGGATTGTAGACTATCTTGGTTTAGGTGGTCGTAAGTTCATCGGTAATCCCAAACAACCTACTCTAGGAGTTTATCAACTGGTAGATGGGGAATATCAGGTTAAACAGTTTAGGGGAAGTGAGAGGGTGGAGTCGCTGGCTTTTCCAGAATTGAGTTTGACGGCCGAGCAGATTTTTCGGGCTGGTTTGCCTCCAAGCTAGCTTAACTAGAAGAGTTGTGGTACCGGGCGTTGTAGGGACACGGCATTTTAACTGGTTTTAACTGGTTCCCAGGCTCTGCCTGGGAACCGATGTCTAGAGGCTCTGCCTCGCTCTTAGAACCTACAAATTGGAGGCAGAGCCTCTGGATCTGCGTTCCCAGGCAGAGCCGGGGAACGAGTGGGGAATTGGAGGCAGAGCCTCTGGATCTGCGTTCCCAGGCAGAGCCGGGGAACGAGTGGGGAATTGGAGGCAGAGCCTCTGGATCTGCGTTCCCAGGCAGAGCCGGGGAACGAGTAGAAAAAAGTCGGAAATCTGCGTTGTTTAAGTTAACTGCACCACGGGTTTATCCTCTAACAAAGTTTGATTTGTCAGCAAATCTTCGACGGTAATTCGTAGAAAACGCTGTTCATCAACGCGGAATAAAACTTTTATGCGATCGCCTCCCGGATACCCAGGCGGTGTCAATTGAGCGATGCTGCGAGCTCCGTCTTTGTCGTTTAGTGGTTGTACAGATGTTTTACCTGCGAGTTGGCGAGTAATTAATCTGTCACCATCAAAATAGATTTCTGTGCTGCCAGTTTCCGCTCCCAATTCACCGACAATTAATTCTATACTCGGCTGATTTTCTAGAGAAGCTCCCAATACTAATTCTACTGGTTCGCTCATCGGGTAAGACTGACCGGATTTGATTAAACTATGCCAACTATGACAATTTTCGCGACGATTCCAGTAGCGAATGCCATAACTGTGGTAGAGAAAATCTTTGATTTGTATACCTTGACTCAGTTGCAGAGCACCTTGGGCGATCGCCTCAAAGGGCTTGTCACACTTAATTTTTGCTGGATCGAAATATTGTTCAACCCACCGTTTTACAGCCGGAATTTGTACAGTGCCGCCAACTAGCAAAACTGCGTCGATATCCCCTATTTCTAAACCCTGACGGCGCGCTTGCTGCAATACTTGATTCATGGACTCATCCAGGTTGTCAAAAAATTGATGTTCGGCGAGGATGGATTCAAAGCGATCGCGATTTAATTCTAATTCATAAGTCTCAAAATTTTCTTCATCAAAATAGACCTCACTCGCCCGTTCTTGCAAAGATAATTGAATTTTCAAACGTTCTGCTAATCTGGTTATAATAGAAGATTTCATCATGCCTGTATTTTTGATAAAATCATCTACTAGCCAGTTATCAATATCCGAACCGCCTAAATTTTGTCCAGCTTTAGCCAAAACACGCGCAATTTTGGCTTTTTGTCCTGAAGATTCAGCCAGGGATCTGTCCCCCCATTTCAGCAGGAAGCCCAGAGGCTTTTTATTAGCAGAAATATCTAAACGCACTAAAGAAAGGTCTAGAGTTCCGCCGCCAAAGTCAATTACTAACAGATTTTCGCGATCGCCTAAACCGTAACCCAAAGCAGCAGCCGTGGGTTCATCCAACATCCGCACCTGTTCTACTTGCAAGGATTGAGAGAGTTTTCCCAGCCAATTGCGGTAAGCTTCAAAACTGTCTACAGGAACGGTAAAAACCAAAGAATCTACAGGTAGTGGCAGTTCGCGAATGGAGCCGACAATTTGAGTCAAAAACCACTGTCCTACTTGCTCAAAACTAACTATTTGTCCGTCAAGTTCTGGGACAAAACCCTGAATGGGAGTGCCAATTCCTCGTTTGAAATTGCGGAAAAATCGAGAATCCGTACTCAAGTCAAGGCCTTTGTCGCGGACTTGTTGACCAAGTATTACTTGATTGTGAGCAGCGTTCTCAACATAGAGCAGACTAGGAATTAGGGGGGGATTTTGAGCTGAAATTGCCGATAGTCCCGGCAATTTCAAAGTTTCGGGCTTGGATGTCGCCGGATTCGTGCGAGCGACGACGGTGTTGCTAGTTCCAAAATCAATTGCGATCGCCATTGAAGCAAAATACACAGCTACTAGGGATTACAGCATATTAGGGTATTTGGAGACACCTATGCAAATAGGATATTTCAGGCAGAAAATTGCTGGCTACCCCTGAGTCGATCGCCCTGGAGCGCTAGATTATTTATTTTTGCTTTCAATTCCAGCTAAAATCAAAATGAGACTTTTTGAGCAATCTCTGATTAGGGATGCAGCAGATGAACCTACCTTCTTTCTTGTGGTTGTGGAAAATAGCAGCTTGGTCCATGGGTTTTTCCCTGTTTGCTTACCTGTTGCTGGCGGTTACTGGAACGTGGATGTTTGCGGCTCGTAGCACCAAACAGCCTCGTCCAAAATGGCTGCGTCCTTTCCATTTAGCCACAGGTGCGGGGATGGCGACTTTGGTAATTTTACTACTGGGAATTGGCGTAGTTGGAACCCTGGGAGAATACGGCTATTTAGGTCATTCTGCTCATTTGCCTGTGGGGTTAGCAGTTGTTACTTTGGTGTTAGTTTCTGTTGCTAGCGGTCTGCAAATTAGCCCCAAAAATCCTTGGGCTCGTCCTTTACATATCGGCGCTAATTTGACTTTGTGTGGGGGATTTGTGCTGGTGTTGCTGACAGGATGGACTATTGTCCAAAAGTATTTGCCATAATTTTTTTGCAGTTTGCTAACCCGTTTATGATTTGGCGGTTGAAACAGTTACCATAAAAAATTTCGTCCGCGCCACGCGAGAATGAAAAACCAGGGGGTACGATTTGGTATCAGAAAATCGGGTTTTTGTGTAATATCGTTTACGGTTGCATCGGAATGATTTAACCGCAGAGAGCGCAGAGGGCACAGAGGAGGAGAAGAGAGACATGAATACAGGACGATACCAACGGATTTGATATCAATTCCGGTTGTATCGGAATGATTTAACCGCAGAGAGCGCAGAGAGCGCAGAGGAGGAGAAGAGAGAGATGAATACAGGACGATACCAACGGATTTGATATAAATTCTCAGTTACTTGCCGCCGTAATAAAAGGCAACTTCTTTATCTTTGAGCGGTGCAAAGTCAGCAGCGATCAGCATTTGATCTAGTTCTGCTTGAGGCAGGTGTTTGACACCGATGCGGACAATGCGCGATCGCATGGTATTTGATACACCACTGCGCTGTCTCCCTGCTTCTAATCCCATTACTTTCTCGTAAAGGTCTAATTTTGCCTGGGGAATTGGAGAGCCATCAAAGTCTATACCAGAGGCGATCGCGACATCGATAGCATCTGCGCCAGTTGTAGATTGAGCCACTGATTTTGTTTCTTCAGACATGGGTGATAATTTAAAAAAAATACGATCGCTCGACCGGAAAACCTCAAGCTGGGAATTCCAATTAAGCTCAAATGCTTGACAAATCAAGGATTGAATCTAATGCGGATAAAAGGACTTGAACCTTCACTCCTCTCGGAACCAGAACCTAAATCTGGCGCGTCTGCCAATTCCGCCATATCCGCGTAGTCACATTAAACAAAACTACCACATACTATTTTATTTGTCAAGCCTAATTGAAAAACCCGGTTTTGGTTCTGAGTCAGCCTAGTGGGAGGGTGGGCAAGCATCCCCGACTTTAGACTTGGGGAGGTTGAAACCGGGTTGGCTGGTGGGTGATGCTAACTTATTTTTGACCCAGTGCTTTCCAAGTGGTGTCATCTACCACTCCATCTGCCTTGAAACCTTTGTCATCCTGAAACCCCTTGACAGCAGCAATGGTCTTGGCACCAAAAATACCGTCGATCGGACCTGGATCGTAACCCTGAACTTCTAGGCGCACCTGTAGTGTTTTCACTTTTGCACCAGAGGAGCCTTTAGAGAGAATAGTTACAGTGGTTGGAGCGTTGCTGGGAGGGTTGCTAGGAACTGAAGCATCCTTCTGAATCGGAGATTCCTCCTCAACAGTTTTAGAAGCAGATACCGGATCGGCTGCTAATGCTGTCCAAGTCTCTTTGTCTACGATGCCGTTTGAATCCAACCCCTTAGCTCGTTGAAATTCACTGACAGCAGCGGTGGTGCGGGAGCCATAGGCACCGTCGATCGTGCCGATGGAGAAACCATGAATTTGCAACCGTTGTTGTATGGCTGCAACTTCCGGTCCGTCTGCTCCTGCGGATATAGTTTTTTCCTTTTTGACTGGTTTTTGCTCCCCGGCATAAAAAGGCTTGTTAAACATATCTGTTTGGGAATTCGCCTCTGGGGAGGAAGTACCAGGGTCAGCCGGAGCCACAAAGTCTCTGCGGTACTGTTCTTGGACAAAGGGTTTGGACTCGAAAGCTGCGGTAGCATTCCTGGTGAATCCAGGAGCGACCAGAGCCACTAGACCGAGAATCGTTGCAGTAGTCACACGCATAGGTTTTCCTCTCGATAGTAAAGTTTTGTAAATTAGGACTGTTTTATGGTTTCTGTGTTCAATTGTAATACCATGCAGGACACACTTACTCATATCTAAGGAATGTTAGATAGAGTGATACCAATGAATTAGTAAGGGGTCAAACACTATAGGAATCAAGGGGAATGCCTCTATTGGGCGATCGCCAAGTTGGGAATTAGATCGATGGTGGGCTTACTTCCACTAGGTTGCACAAATATAGGCTACACAAATATACATAGACCCAGGGCGATGACCCGGTATATTTCGGCAGAAATTTGGCAATCTGGATCGAAGGCTAATAGAATAGTCCTGGAGATGGGGGCCCAGAAACCGGGTTTTTTAGGAAAATACTTCGTTGCTACCGACAGATTAGGTAAAAACCCGGTTTCTTCGTCGGAGTGCGTAAGTCCTGTAGAGATGTGATATAATATCAAGTAAAAGTATAATTGTTTGAGCTTGGCAGTCCGCCACTTCAAATTATGAAGTCAACACAACAGTTTACAGCAATTATTGAACGAGAAGGCGATGGATATGTATCCCTTTGCCCAGAACTTGATATTGCCAGCCAAGGTGACAATATAGAAGAAGCGCGACGTAATCTGATCGAGGCGCTGGAACTATTTTTTGAGACAGCAGATCCTTCTGAAGTAAAGAATCGGCTGCATAGTGAATTTTTTGTGACTCGTGTAGAGGTGAGCGTTGGGTAAACTGCGGGTTCTATCAGCGGCTCAAGTTTGTCAAATTTTAGAACAATATGACTTTGTTCAAGTGCGGCAGCGCGGCAGTCATATTATCATGCAGCAGCGACTACCCAATACAACTGTAACGGTTCCTGTACCCAATTATTCAGAAATTAAAATTGGCACTTTGCAGTCTATTATTCGGCAGTCAGGATTACCTCGATATCTCTTTGAAGTGAACGAATAGCTTAGATTAGCATCTATACAAACTCAAAACAAAAACCCGGTTTCTCGGCCTCACACTACAACTAAAGAAACCGGGTTTTTCATCAAATTTATCGACTACAGCGAAATATTGTCGTAAAAAAACCCGGTTTCTAGACCTCGCAATCCTACAACTGCTTCACCTCAGAAACCAATTTGGCAACCACATCCTTAGCGCTACCAAACAACATCATCGTCTTATCCTTATAAAACAACTCATTGTCAACACCAGAAAAACCAGCACTCATCCCGCGCTTAATCACGATCGTATGTTTAGCCTTATCAACCTCCAAAATCGGCATCCCATAAATCGGGCTCGCCGTATCGTGACGCGCCGCCGGATTCACCACATCATTAGCACCAATCACCAACGCCACATCCGTCTCGTCAAACTGCGGATTGATGTCTTCCATGTCGTACAACTGCGGGTAAGGCACGTTTGCTTCCGCCAGCAACACATTCATGTGCCCCGGCATCCGCCCAGCCACCGGGTGAATGGCGTATTTCACGTCAACACCCATTTTTTCCAAACCGTCGGCTAACTCGCGCACGGCGTGCTGTGCTTGCGCTACAGCCATCCCGTAGCCGGGAATAATTACCACCGATCGCGCATAACCCAACATCATCGCACTTTCTTCGAGATTGATGCTGCGCACAGTTTTGTCGATCGCCCCAGCAGCAGCCCCAGCAGCCCCAGCACTAGCACCACCGCTACCAAAGGCACTAAATAACACGCTAGAAAGCGATCGATTCATCCCCTTACACATGATTTGCGTCAAAATAATCCCCGACGCGCCCACCAAGGCACCAGCGATAATCAGCATATTGTTCATCAAAATGAACCCAGCCACACTCGCCGCAATCCCCGAATAGGAGTTAAGCAGCGACACCACCACGGGCATATCGCCACCACCAATCGGTAGCACAAACATGATTCCCAAAATATTGGAAATCAGCACCAAACCCAGGAATACCGGGACATCCTCCGGGTTAAACAACATATAACCGCTGCCGGCTAAAAGTGCGATCGCCAGCGCAGCATTAAACGGCTGTTGCAGCGGAAACGTCATCGGCGCACCCGGTAGCAATTCTTGCAGCTTCGCAAACGCCACAAGGCTACCAGTGAAAGTAATCCCGCCAATCAACACGCCCAAAAGAATTGTGATTGTGGCATCAGGTGCCGGCGATTCTGGGATGCTGAGATAGCGCCAGAATTCCCCCACAGCAACGAGTGCAGAAGCCGCGCCCCCGAAACCGTTAAGCAAACCCACCATCTGCGGCATATCCGTCATCGCCACGGTTTTCGCCATAATTGTTCCCAAAATGGAACCGACGATGATCCCGACAGCAATTAATTCGTAGCTGATGACTTGTTTTTCCAGCAACGTACCGACGATCGCAATTAACATCCCGATCGCAGCTAACACATTCCCTTGACGCGCAGTTGCGGGCGATCCCAACTGTTTCAAACCGATAATAAATAAAGATGCGGCAACTAAATAACCTAGTTGAATGCCACTGGGCAGAAAATCACTCACGCTTTAACCTCTTTTTTCTTGAACATTTGTAGCATTCGATCGGTTACTAAGAAACCGGCGACAACGTTAATTGTGGCAAGGGCGATCGCGATCGTCCCCAAAATCGAAGTAACAGTCACATTACCTTGGCCAGAAATCAGAATTGCGCCTAAAACC
>NZ_JAHRFC010000121.1:0-10997 GCF_020883015.1 Microcoleus sp. CAWBG640 | reverse complement strand
AGAGTCAAGCATCCGCAAGTTCTCTACAGAGATGGATGCGACGCATTGGGATTTACCGCTCGATTTTGATGGAAGCATTTTTGCTAAATATAGTCTTAGGTTTGCTGTCAATTTCTTCGCCTTTTCTGGTGCAAATTCTCACCGATGATATTTTGGTGCGAGGCGATACGCAACTTTTGGCTAGTGTGGCGATCGCAGTTATAGTCATGAACCTATTTAGCAGCAGTTTAGGGCTGGTACAATCCAACTTAATTGCTCAGTTTTCACAGCGCTTAGAATTGGGATTCGTGATGGAATTCGGGCGCAAACTCCTGCGATTACCTCTGAGTTTTTACGAAAGCAGACGCAGTGGCGAAGTTATCAGTAGATTACAAGATATCCAAGAAATAAATCAATTAGTTTCTCAAGTCGCTATCAGCTTACCCAGTCAATTTTTTATAGCTGTAGTTTCTTTTTGTTTCATGCTATTTTACAGCAAAACACTAACACTTGCAGCTACAGTCATTGCTTTGTTCATGACTGCTTCTACTATAATTTTTCTACCCGTATTGCAGCAAAAAACGCGGAACTTACTTGTCCTAGAATCCGAAACTCAAGGTGTTTTAGTAGAAACCTTTAAAGGCGCGCTGACCGTGAAAACTACTGGCAGCACCCAGCAACTTTGGGAAGAATTTCAAACCCGCTTCGGTCGCTTAGCAAATCTGACTTTTCGGACTACACAAATTGGCATTCTCAACAATATATTTTCTGGTTTTGTTGGCTCGGCTGGTAGTATTACTCTGCTGTGGCTTGGTAGCGGTTTAGTAATTGAAAAGGTATTGAGTATCGGTCAATTGCTAGCGTTTATCAGCATGAGTCAAAATGTCACTAATTTCGTGAATTCCTTGGTGGGATTTAGTGACGAAATGACTCGCGTCCAGACAGCAACTGAAAGGCTATCGGAAGTCATCGACGCTGAACCGGAAACCAAAAGTGATACCAATAAACCTTTTGTACAAATTCAGAATCGCGACGATATTATTTGCAAGAGTGTTGGTTTTCACTATCCGGGTAGACTTGACTTGCTGGAAAACTTTTCGGTTACTTTTCCTGGCGGTCAAGCAATTGCTTTGATCGGCTATTCTGGCTGTGGGAAAAGTACGCTAGCGAAGGTAATTGCTGGTTTGTATCCGCTGCAATCTGGTAATATTAGAATTGGTGATTATAATGTACAAGATTTGTCTCTCGATAGTCTCAGACAGCAGGTTGTTTTGGTTCCTCAAGAAGCACATTTTTGGAGCCGATCGATTCTCGATAATTTCCGTTTAGGAAGTCCAGAAATTAGCTTTGAACAAATTGTGAAAGCTTGTAGAATTTCTGGTGCGGATGAATTTATTAGTCAATTACCTGATAAATACCAGACTGTTTTAGGGGAATTTGGAGCGAATATTTCTGGTGGACAAAGACAAAGATTGGCGATCGCCCGTGCAATTGTCAACAACCCACCCGTATTGATTTTAGATGAATCTACCGCAGGCTTAGATCCGGCTAGTGAAGCGGAGGTTTTAGAGCAGTTGTTGATGTATCGGCACGGGAAAACGACGATTTTCATCAGTCACAGGCCGAGGGTGATCGATCGCGCAGATTGGATTATCATGCTAGAACGCGGCAGGTTGAAAGTACAAGGATCGGCTGCAAGATTGCGATCGATTCCCGGAGATCATTTAGAGTTTTTGCATCCTTAAACAAGTTAGAACTTATTAGAGATCTCCAATAACCAAACAAGAGGTTATGCTGGGATAACTTCATTTCAAGAGTTGCCCAAAAAGCGGAGTTCATTTTGAAGCCAATCATTGCAAAACGATCGGAACGCACTCCTTCGGTTCGTTGGGCGCTGGCAAGCCTTTCCCTATCCATGTTGATGCCCTCGCTTGATACCAGCATCGCCAATGCTGGCTTGCCGACGTTGGCCCAAGCGTTCACCGCCTCCTTCCAGTCAGTCCAGTGGATCGTCCTCGCTTATCTCCTTGCCATCACTACCCTGATCGTCAGCGTCGGACGACTCGGTGACATCATGGGCCGCCGACGGCTGTTACTGGTCGGAATCTGTCTGTTCACGGTGGCCTCGCTCCTGTGTGGCGTCGCGCCCACGCTCTGGCTGCTGATTGCCGCCCGCGCAGCCCAGGGCCTCGGAGCGGCAATCATGATGGCTCTCACCGTTGCCCTGGTCGGTGAGATAGTACCAAAAGAAAAGACCGGTAGCGCGATGGGGCTGCTGGGAACGATGTCCGCGATCGGTACCACTCTGGGTCCATCGCTCGGCGGTCTGCTGATCGCCGGATTCGGTTGGCGGACAATCTTCCTCGTCAACGTGCCGCTGGGTATCCTGAATTTTCTGCTCGCGTATCGCTACCTGCCTGTCGATCGTCGGGGGCCGAAGAGCGATCGTCGGGGCAGCTTCGACCATGTGGGCACGCTGCTGCTGGCTCTGACGCTCGCAGCTTATGCGCTGGCTATGACGATCGGGCGCGGTAGTTTTGGTCCGCTCAACATGGCTCTGCTGTTGGCAGCCGTCTTTGGAGTCGGCCTCTTTGTGCTCGTCGAGGCGAAAGCCGCATCACCTTTGATCCCATTGGCGATGTTCCGCAATCCAGTGCTGAGTGCGAGCCTCGTCATGAGCACCCTCGTCTCGACGGTGATGATGGCTACGCTGGTTGTCGGACCGTTCTATCTCTCACGGGGGCTGGGGCTGGAAACGGCTCTTGTTGGATTCGTCTTATCGGTCGGCCCGCTGGTGGCCGCGCTGACTGGCGTGCCGGCCGGCCGCATTGTGGATCGCTTTGGCGCACAACGCATGACCATCATTGGGCTCGTCGGAATAGCGATCGGCTCTTCCGTTCTATCCATGATGCCGACGAGGTTCGGCATTCCCGGCTACATCGCCCCCATCGTCATCATTACCGCCAACTATGCACTGTTCCAAGCGGCAAACAACACCGCGATCATGATGGATATCAGCCCGGACCAGCGGGGCGTTATTTCCGGTATGCTCAGCCTATCGCGTAATCTTGGGCTGATCACCGGTGCATCCGCTATGGGCGCAGTATTCGCGATCACATCAGGGACGATCGACA
This sequence comes from Microcoleus sp. CAWBG640, assembly GCF_020883015.1. Lineage (NCBI taxonomy): Bacteria > Bacillati > Cyanobacteriota > Cyanophyceae > Oscillatoriales > Microcoleaceae > Microcoleus > Microcoleus sp. CAWBG640. The sequence goes on along the minus strand of NZ_JAHRFC010000121.1, from coordinate 7,884 downwards.
TCACGACGGCGCGCCCCGATGCCGTTGCCATAGGGATGCGGATCACGTTCGCAGTCGCAGCAATTCTGATCGTCGTTGCGATCGCGATCGCGATTGGGGCTTACCGCCACACATTACGCAATCGGTAATTGCTCCACAAGCAAAGTTGCTGGCGGACAAGCGATTAGAGATTGCGATCGCATCAGAATGATCTCGTTATGTATTCCCGACCAAAATTCTGCACTTCTCGCAACACAGTCAGATCCGTTTCTGTTTTTCGTAGTTCAATCCACTGATTCAACTGGTCAACGTTCACCATAGGAAAAGCACGACTGTTAACTGCATTTGTGTATTGGCTATCCTGAAGCAATTGTATGCTCAATTTATGCCGCCGATACAACCATATTTCTGGAACTTCCATTGCCCGATAAATAGACATTTTGCTGGCTGAAGAACTGGCAATATCTACTTCCAACGCCAAATCGGGGGCAAGACTTTCAGAAGCCTTTGTCTCCATCCCTTGCCCTCGTGTGGCATTTTGGATGTAGAAACAGGTATCGGGTTCAATGCCGCGATCGATGCTTTCACGATTCAGGGTGGTTGAACCAAAATCATTCGCCTCCATCCCTAACTCCATTGCCAGCATTGTAATGATTTTTGCCAGCAACCGATTGACGATTTCGTGAAGTTCTCCTGGCATTCTGATCTCCAATACTCCCTGGTTATAGGCAATGCGAGTTGGGCGATTATCTCCCAAGTTTTGCAGCAACGCTTCATAGGTTTTCCAGGTTAGCCCTGAAATGATCATGGCACTACCAGGAGTCAACTTAATTTGATTGATTGGTGTCGCGATCGCTGCGCTCATGGGTTAGCTCTCTAGCGAATAGTAATTCGGTTTCTCAATTACTCGTATTATAGCGGTTCGGGCTGTGTATTTAGATTTCACAGCGCGATAATCGTAAGGTGCGTCGCTATCAATAATCTCTCAGTAAAATCAATTTTTTGGTAGCGACGCACCCTACAAAATATCGTCAGGTGCGTCGCTATCAATAATCTCTCAGTAAAATCGCAAATCTGGCAGCGAAATCGCATTTTATAGCAACCGCCAAGGTGGTTAAGGCATTTATGCGATCGCTCAGGGAGCGGAGTCGAAGGGTTCAACGACCTTCTTCGCCTTGGCGACTGCTATAACTGAGGCTGAGTGACGTTAGGTTTAGTGTTGAAGTCGTCGGGGAAAAGTTCGAGTTGTGTCATTGTTGGTGAGTGATTCGTCAATCAGAGAGTAGCGCGTAGGCGTAGGGCGTGTTTTCAAACCCAAAGATCCCCCCCAGCCCCCCTTAAAAAGGGGGGGGAAAGAGTCTTTAAGTCCCCCTTTTTAAGGGGGATTTAGGGGGATCTAAATCTTAAGGAGTAGTTTAAAAACACGCCCTAGCCCCTCGCTGCACACTAAAAAATCACCCCTTTTTTATAGCCTCTCCATAGCCGCTCTATAGCCTGTTTAATTTTCAGGCGATCGCTCCCTATCCTTCTTCTGTTCGGTAATTTCAGGCGATCGCGGTAGTCCAATTCACCAACCGTCCACACTCAAACAGCGTCAAACCGCAGAAATGGGTTGAAATTCCTCTAAAACTGTAACCATCTATTGAAAGTCTCACAACCACTAACCAACGCTAATTAAGTTCACCCTATTGTTTAAGTATGAAAACACAGACGGACTTAAACAAAATGAACCTGCAAAAATCAGCATTAATTTTCACTCTTTCCTTAGTCGGTTTTACCAGCATGAATTCTGTCGGATTAAAGCCGGCTTTCGCTAACCAAGCTCCCGCTCCACAACATCAATATTCAGGCAAGACAACGGCTCCAGACACTCAAACCAATAAGAGTAAAGAAACTCGCACTGCTAGTTCTCCGCAGGTATCTTCCAGAAACAGCTTTCTTCCTGTAGAAATCAGCGGGATACTTCAGGGACATGGTAGGAAAAGCATGGGTGGAGGGTATGCAGAGGCAAATGCAACTTTTTACCGAAACGGATTGATTGTTATTCAAACACACGCAGTAAGTAGTTCGTATACTTCAGGGACAAAGGGTAGTGTCTTTGTTGTTGGTTCAGACAGTAAAGGTCGTGCCCTCTTTGCATCTCAAGTATTTGACATACCAACTGCTTGCAGTAAGCCCGATAGTTGTTCATCAAATAGGAGCGGCTCTAACCAATTTCAAATTAACCCTGAAGTAGCTAAATATATAGCAAAAATCGATATCTTTGTTCAAGATCGAAGTGGTGGAAGAAGCGCACGGGAAGTAGTGAACCACACTATCAAGGAAGTCTACGCAACTTATAACGATTTACCTCCTGAAGTAAAAGCTGGCATACGTTATTTGGTTTCTCAGTAAAAATGTACTATACCAACAAACCCCCCTAAGTCAGTGTTACTTAAGGGGGTTTCGTTTCCATTTAACTAATTTCCTCAACGAGTGGGGACGACGCGATCGCTATAAACAGCAATGATTCTACAAGCCGAAAAATGATGTAATTAATGGTAGTAATTCTTGACAAGCTTTAGCCACCGTTGCAATAACAGGCAGTCCCGTAACTATGTGAAGCCGATAAATCCGATGTTTGGAAAGATCCTAAATTCGTAAAAACTTGGGATTACAGAAAAATTAACAAGCGATCGTACTTTGTTGTTGTCCGCATCCTGTACGGTTTCCCCCACACAGTGATGTACAATTTTCCACATTTTATTTATCCGGTATGAAGCCTGGGAAACAGAAAAGCATTATATAGAAACTTAGAAGGTGTCTTCTGATGGCGTTTCCTATCTACTTTCAATCTCGAATCGATGAAATAGCAGACGGCGTTTTCATCCAAACGTCTTGCTCTCTAAGTGAATCCGGGGTATTGACTCTATCCACACGAAGCTGGACAAAAAATAAATTAAAGGGCGCTCGCAGTCGAGTCATCATTGTTTTACTTGATAAAAGCGGTAAGCGCCTTTGGAATACTGATACGTTCCAATGTGGGATTGGAGGAAAATACGATTTTTCTGGAAAATCAGACCGTACAATAAATCCAGATCCTATTCAAGTCCCTCAACCCTTTCTTTCACAAGTCCAATTTGTTGAGGTCGTGCATTTTGATGAGCCAACGCCTATCACTGACTACATAGTAATGTTGAACAATCTTTTCAAGATAAACACGACTTCCCAGGACACAAACACGCTCACTCACAACGGGAATATCTTTCACGTTTTCACACATACAGTCGAACAAATCGGAAACAATACCAAAATGCAAGACAACCGTAATCAAACTGTTAGTGGCTCCCCTGGAGCTATAGCCAGTATGGGAGACCATAGCACCTTTCATAATCTTATCCAGCAGTTACCTTCTTCATCTGATCCAAATAAACCGGGAATCAAAGAACTGTTAACTCAGCTAGAAACACAAATAAAATCTTCTGAAGAATTATCAGATGATGACAAAAAAGACGCTCTAGACGAAGTGAAGGCGTTAGCAGAAGCAGGTCAAAAACCTGAACAAAATCAAGATTTAGCCAATAAAGCCATCAGAGGGCTTACACGCATAGTTAAGGACTTTGCTGCATCGGCTAAGGTGGTTCAAGAATTAATCTCATTAATTAAACCAATTTTTGGTTTGTAAGTTTTACGGATTAAATTTCCCGCAATCAATTAACTCTGTTAGCTCCTAGTGAAATACTAGGAGCTAATTTTTCTAAAATTCTGTTTTGAAATTAACTCCAATAAACGGCTGATTCTCGTTAGTTCGCCCAACTTTTAATGTGGTATAGCAACCGCCAAGGCGGTTAGAGCGTAAACTGAGGATAGTCTTTTTTGTTGCGGAGCGATCGCACCACCACTTATGCCTCAACCCTACAGCTACGATCTACGCGAGAAAGTCATCCAAGCTATCAAGCTTGATGGCTTAAAAATTATTGAAGCCAGTCAACTTGATTGCTTACGGGATGCGACCCTTGGATGTCTTGCGCCTTGCGTCCTAACCGACGAAAGCGGTTGCTATATCATTCCTCCTCAATTTCAATCTCCACTGCCTCTAACTCAGCTTCTAACTGCTCAACAGTCGGCAAACTCCCCTGTAACTGTTCCGGCAAAGCCTCCCGCAATTGATAAGTCGAAACCCCGATCGGCTTATTCAGATCCCGCAAAGCATATTCCACAATCTTCTGTTTTTTATTCTTACATAAAATTATCCCAATAGTTGGCATATCATCCCGGTGTTTCAGCAAATCATCCACAGCCGAAACGTAAAAACTCATCTTCCCTGAAAACTCTGGTTTAAAGGCTTCTACCTTCAAATCAATTACCACAAAACAGCGCAAATGTAAGTGATAAAATAACAAATCAATATAAAAATCTTCCCCTTCCACCTCCAGGTGATACTGACTACCGACAAAAGCAAAACCCACTCCCAACTCTAGCAAAAAGTCGCGAATGCGATCGATTAGAGCTTTCTCTAATTCTCGCTCTTGCGATTCTTGGCTTAAACTGATAAAGTCAAAATTATAAGGATCTTTGAACAGTTGCTGCGCTAATTCTGATTGAGGGTTAGGCAGAGTCCGAGAGAAGTTTGTATCAGCTTTCCCTTGTCGCCGATACAGCCCGGTTTCTATTTGATGAACTAATACATTTCGACTCCATCCTTGCTCGATAGTCTGGCGAATGTACCACTCACGCTCAACGGGATCTTTAACAGCATCCAGAATGCGAAGATTATGACCCCAAGGAATTTGTGCAACAACCTGTTGCACAAATTGTTCATCCGGGTAAGCTTCCGCAAAACTCCTCATATATTTGAGATTGCGAGGTGAAAAACCCTTCATCTCAGGAAAAGCTGTTCGCAAGTCAGTAGCTAAATTATCTATAACTTTTGTTCCCCATCCTTGCTGCTGCTGGCGGTTTAAAATATCCCGTCCAATTTGCCAGTAAAGCAACACTAATTCGCGGTTAACAGAAAGTATAGCCCGCACTTTAGCTTGTAAAATACGTCCCTTAAGTTCCCGCAGAAAATCATGATAATCTTCTGGAATTGATAAGTTATTTGCCATATCTTAATCCCCACAGATTTTGCCTAATCATCGTCTGTAATATCAAATTTGCTAGCATCATCCTGGTAAAATCCAGTCAACGGTGAACTGTCAACTGTCAACCGTCAACCGTTAACTGTCTTCTTCCGTAGTTAATGCACCCTACAAACTAGGGCGATCGCCTCTTGATTTTCTAGCACCAAACCATACTCCAAACCTTCAACAACAGCCTGACAAGAAGCATCCAAAATATTACCAGAAACCCCAACCGTCGTCCAGCGATCTTGACCGTTACTAAACTCAACCAACACGCGAGTTTTAGCAGAAGTTCCCGCGCCACCGTCGAGAATCCGCACCTTGTAGTCTGTTAGGTAAAAATGTGCGATCGCCGGATAGAAATTAACCAAAGCTTTCCGCAAAGCCGTATCCAAAGCTGAAACCGGGCCGTTTCCTTCCGCAGCTTCCAAAATATTTGTGCCATTTACCGACAATTTCACCGTCGCTAAAGCCGCACAATCTTCGCCTACCTTATCGCAGTGAACTTGAAATCCCTGAATTGTAAACCAGGGCTGACGCTTTCCCAAAGCTTCTCGCATTAACAATTCAAAACTCGCCTCAGCAGCCTCAAATTGATAGCCCTGACTTTCCAATTTTTTCAATCTTTCCAGAATTTGGCGACAAGCAGGATCTTGGCGATCGAGTTCAATCCCAAAAGTTTTAGCCTTTGCCAAAACATTGCTCAAACCAGATTGATCTGAAATCACAATGCGGCGACAATTGCCGATTTTTTCCGGTTCTAAATGTTCGTAAGTTAGCGGATTTTTCTCAACAGCGGATACATGAATCCCGCCCTTGTGAGCAAAGGCTGAAAGCCCCACAAAAGGAGCGTGGTCATCGGGAGCAAGATTGACAATTTCGCTGACAGATCGACTAACTTGAGTTAATTTGATTAATTGCTCATCTTGAATACAATCATAACCCAACTTAAGCTGAAAATTAGGAATCAAAGAACATAAATTAGCATTGCCACAGCGTTCGCCATAGCCATTAATAGTTCCCTGTACCATCTTCACTCCTTCCTGCACAGCAGCCAAAGCATTAGCCACCGCAACCCCCGAATCATTATGAGTGTGAATCCCTAACTGTAAAGACGAGTTTGAATCGATCCCTAAAACCTCTGAAACCTCTCGCACAACCTGACTAATTTCATGAGGCAAAGTGCCACCGTTGGTATCGCAAAGCACCAGCCATTCAGCACCAGCTTGTGCCGCCGCCCTCAATGTTTGAATAGCATAATCTCGATTGTGTTTATAGCCATCAAACCAGTGTTCAGCATCATAAATAACCCGCCTTCCCTGACTCCGCAAATATTCAATGGTATCTGCAATCATCGCCAAATTTTCATCTAGTGTCGTCTTCAACCCTTCAATGACGTGCAAATCCCAAGACTTGCCAAACAGTGTTACCCAACGAGTACCAGCAGACAAAATAGCCTGCAACATTTCATCATTAGCCGCCGCCCTGGACGGTCTCCTAGTCGAACAAAAAGCCACAACTTCTGCTTGAGTTAGCGGCTGTTCTTTCAGTCGCCAAAAAAATTGTACGTCTTTAGGATTAGCCCCTGGCCAGCCACCTTCGATAAAAGGAATTCCTAAACTGTCTAACTGACGAGCAATTTGTAGTTTGTCTTCCAGAGATAGGGAGAGTCCCTCGCACTGGGCACCGTCTCGCAGCGTGGTATCGTAGATCCAGAGCCGATTTGTCATGGGGAATTAGAAATTTCAATTTGGTAATATATGAATTATCATACTAGATTAAAATCTGGGAAATAAATGCGATAATATATAGGAAAATTAATATAGATCTAATTGGGGTGAATTGCTGTGGTTAAAGTACAAGCACAAGGAAAAACTTTTGAGTGCGATCGGGGAGCCAATCTCCGTGCTGTTTTGCTAGAGAACGGCATCGATCTCTACAACGGCAATGCCAAAATCATCAATTGTCACGGTCTCGGCACTTGTGGCACCTGTGCCGTCACCATCGAGGGGGAAGTTTCCGAACCCCAGTGGCGCGAAACAACCAGACTTTCCCTCCCTCCCCATTCTCCCACATCCAACCGCCGTCTGTCTTGCCAAACTCAAGTTTTAGGGGATATTAAGGTAACAAAATATGACGGTTTTTGGGGTCAAGGTTCTGAAACAGTCTGGAAACCAACCGCCTAGATTGTTGATTTAAAAACGCAGATAAGTGAACGACACCTAAAAAGATAAAATATCCAGAGCCCTGACAATTTCTGCGAAGTCAGGGTTCTGAAACAAGATAGTTGTACGTTGAATGAGGTCAAAAGGGCAAAAAGTCCATAGAAAATTCATGAATGTATCTCAAGATATTCTGATTATTGGTGGCGGAATTATCGGTCTTTCCCTAGCAGTTGAACTGAAATTGCGAGGGGCCTCTGTGAGTGTAGTCGATCGAGATTTCAAACAAGCAGCCGCACGCGCCGCAGCGGGAATGCTGGCACCTCAAGCGGAAAAAATCCCTCCCAGTCCGATGCTGGATTTGTGTTTGCAAAGTCGCGCCTTGTATTCTACCTGGGTCGATCGGCTAGAAGAGATTACCGGATTGAAAACGGGATATTGGCGATCGGGAATTCTCGCACCAGTTTGTCAAGGTGATTGGGAAGACAAGTCATCTTTACCAAATCTGAATGCTCAATGGCTGGATGCAGATACTATTCGCCAACACCAGTGGGGATTGGGTGAAGAAGTAGTTGGCGGTTGGTGGTATCCTGACGATGCTCAAGTTGATAATCGCGCTTTGTTTAGGACGCTTCAATTTA
>NZ_JAHRFC010000120.1:0-11083 GCF_020883015.1 Microcoleus sp. CAWBG640 | reverse complement strand
TTATGTTCTCCACAAGTTGAAAACTACCGAAAGGTATCGTTTAATGCTGGTGGATGACTTACAATTGAAGTTAGAGGAGTTTGCGCCATTGGTGAAGGTTTGATCGAACATCATACAGGCAAGTTCTATCTCCTGTCCCCCCCCTTTATAAGGAAGGCTCCTCTCCTGTCCCCCCCCTTTATAAGGAAGGCTCCTCTCCTGTCCCCCCCCTTTATAAGGGGGGGTTAGGGGGGGTAGTCTTATACCTACACGGGAATGGTTTAAATGTAGGGGCAAACGTGGAACACGCTAATCGATTTCATCAGTTAGGTATGTCCGTATTCCTCATAGATTATCGCGGTTATGGAAAAAGCCAGGGCGAGTTTCCGACAGAATCTCAGGTTTATGAAGATGCTCAACTTGCTATGGATTATTTAGTGAAACAACGAGGAATTAACCCTAAGCAAATTTATATTTATGGTCATTCTTTGGGAGGGGCGATCGCGATCGATTTAGCACTGCGAAACCCCGAAGCCGCCGGGTTAATAGTGGAAGGCTCTTTTACTTCGGCACGGGAAATGGTAGACTTTCAGTCTGGGGTGTATCGGATATTTCCGATTGATTTATTGCTGAGACAGCGGTTTGATTCTATTGCTAAAGTCGATCGCCTGGAAATGCCTGTACTATTTATTCACGGAACCGCTGATACTGTAGTTCCCGTTGAAATGAGCAAAAAACTGTTCGATGCGGCCCCTGAACCCAAACAGTTGTACATAGTTCCAGATGCCGGTCACAATAATTTAGCAAACTTTGCTGGTGCTGAATATCTCGAAAAAATCAGCAATTTTTTTCAACAGGGAAACACGATTAAACATTAAATAGTAAACACAATCATCCAGATACCCGAATTTTTCAAAAAGTCGGGCATCTAACTGCGATCGCCTAATTCCTGAATTTGAAAATATTCAAAGGGCTGGACAGTAATTGCAGTAATTATTCATCTTGATTGATTCTGATTCCTCTTTCTTAGCTGGACAACCTCGCTGAGATGTTTTTTTGTTGGGCATCCGGGCACCACATAAATTGGCATCTTTGAGATTGGCTTTAATCAATCTAGCATCGCTGAGGTTGGCATTCCTGAGATCTACACCAGTGAGATTTGCACCAGTTAAATCCGCTTCTGTCAGATCCGCACCGCTGAGATTTGCACCAGTTAAATCAGCATTCCTGAGATCTGTCCCATTTAGTTGAGATGCACTCAAATTCGTACATTTTAAATTAGTAAACTGAAGAGAAGCCTCTCTCAGAGAACTCTCGCTGAGGTTAGCATTTTCTAAGTTCGCTCCCCTGATGTCAGCCCTGCTGATGTTAGCTTTGCTGATGTCAGCATTGCTCAAAAAGGCATTTCTCATGTTGGCGTTGTTTAAATTAGCTTCCCTTAAATCAGCCCCGGTTAAATCGGCATCAATCAGGTCTGCCCTGCTCAGGATAGCACCGCTTAAATCAACTCCAAACAGGTCTGCACGGTTCAAGGAAGCTCCAAATAGGTCGCATCCTGGACATCCTCTGGTTTCTAACAGTCGCTGGACTAGGGACAAATTTTGAGCTGGTAAGGGAACTGCTGCGAAAAATGGTAGCAGCACTATTGCTGCTGTCAGAATAGTCCGTTGGATTTTGGTCATAGCAAATATTACTTACGTAGTTCGGGTGAAAGTTCCGGTAACAGTAGGGGTTTGAGGGTGGGCTAGCATATCTGAGTTGTTAGCAGTCTCAGCCATCAAAGGGTTTGCCATGTAGGGGTTATACCCCCTATAACAAGCCAATTTAGAGTACAAAGGAGGAGTATTTATACTCTGTTAAGTTTTGTTTTGCTACGGAGGGTAATGGTCTGCGTACAGGTGTTGAGTAACTAAGCCAATTGGCTTAGAGTCTTTAGACATATTGCTGATGCCTTGGCTTCTAGAAAAAAGATAGCATTCTTGTGTAATCGCCGAAATAATACTGAGTACAAAAGTATAAAAGAGTACATCTACTAAACGGCGGGTGTGCAAATTGATTAAAGCTAACACTTTCAGAGGAGCAGAACAAATGTCTACTAGCATAGATCAACTGGCAGAAGGCGGCCGAGGTATTAAACTCATGTGGCAGATTGCAGACCAGGTAAGTTACACCCGCACTTTCGATGGTCGCAATTGTTTGTTACTGAGTAAAAGTTACGAAACACAAGGCCCCGTTCGACACGAAAAAATTCAACAAGCCAGTGCTTTAGATGGGTTAGTAAATTTTTTAAATCGGTGGGATTGGCTGGATGCAAAACAACAGGAAGAAGTATTAGATGATATTCCCGTTAGAGCACTTAACCTGCAAGTAAATACTGATTTAAATGATGTAACTAAAGTTTTCGAGTTGTTTGAGCAGTTGCAGGATTTATCGTTTCCTAGTGAGACTTGGTACGTGCTTCAGCTAGCAGTGGTTGAAGGTTTCACTAATGCAGTTCGTCACGCTCACAAAAATCTGCCCGTTGAAACTCCTATTCAACTGGAAGTCATGGTTTTTCACGGACGCTTGGAGTTCCGAATTTGGGATGGCGGAGTGTATTTTGATTTGGATGCTAAAATCACAGAATTCATTCTGGAAGATAGAAAATTATGCTTCAATCTAAATGATTTCAGCGATACTTCCTTGATTCCTCCTAGCAAAAAAAACACTTTTGTCAACTCTCAGTTTCTGATTGCTGGATAGAGATGTTATACATGGCAATCAAGAGACTGCGTTCTTTGAAATTATTCTTGAATAAAAACGGTGCTTAGGGGAATATTTATCGGTTTTGTCTGTGGGTTTTGTCTGTAGATGGGGGAAGGTATTTTACATACTACCTTCGTGTTGTGAGTTTTGGTAATATCTACGGTGCTTGGGTGAGTCTGTAGAGGTTCGATCGAAAATGGTGCATCTTTCAAATTAAATATTAAAATTTTAAAATTATTGTCAATAATCTTAAAATTTTGATTTATCATAGTATGTGGTCAATCACCAATTACTAACGACCGCTAATGATTGCTAAGGAAAATTTATTTGTTTTGTCTCTGTTTCCCTACTTGGGATTTCTGTGGTTTTTGACTAAATCTGGAAAAACACCACGTTTAGCTCTGATGGGATTTTATGGCACTCTCGTGTTTGTGGGTGTGACGATTCCTGCCGCAATTTATGCAAAAGTTGCTTATAACGAATCCCTAGCCAATGTTGACTGGCTTCACGGTTCAGCGGAATTATTCTTAACAATTGCGAATATTTTAGTAGTTTTAGGATTTAGGGAAGCGGTGATTAAAGCCAAAGAATCTTCACCGGAATAGTTTCTCACATCTAAAAGGGATGGATTGCGGTTGGTGATGATTGGGTGAGATAGTTCAGATAACGAGAAATGCGATCGGGTTCTGTACCCAGTAAACGACTAGCCCAAGAGTGTAAGTTTAGTCGATCGCGCATTTCTCGAAATACGAGAACATCCCCATGATTATGCAGGGGAAAAATGCGAGCATCAAATCCCGCAGACTTAAGACGACTAACAGTTTCTTCGCCATCTTGTACCCACAATTGAGGGCTAATGCGAAGGGGTTGACAGGAATATTCACCTACCACAATTCCCCCCACCGAAACGCTACCATCTTGTCCTCGATTGGAAAGTTCTTGCAAAATAGCTTTGAGAGAATTCAGTTTTTTGGTGTCTTTTATTTGCTGGGGTGTCAAGTTAATAATCACAATTTGTAAAATTGCTACTGGTTTTGGTACTTGTACCCTGTTGAGTGGTTCGGGTTCCCAAGTTTTTGGCTCTTCTGGTTCTAAGGGATTTGTTTCTTCTCCAGTTTCTACTGCTGTTAATGGTTTAGCACCGTCTACAATTATCTGAATTTCCTCCCCATCTTTCTCAATTTTTCCACTAATCAGTAACACAGCATTCTCTGTAATATGGGAGCCAATCTGTTCGTAAGTTTTGGGAAATACCACAGCTTTGACTTGACTGGTTAAATCTTCTAATTGCAAAATTGCCATTTTCTCACCTTTTTTAGTAACTACGGGTTTGATAGCACTAATCATGGCAATAACTGATACTTTTCCCTTCTTTTCTGCTAGTTCTTGGATAGTAACGACATCGGGTTCTTGGTTTACTAAGAGCAAAATTTTCAGGGGATGTTCTGATACATAAAATCCGAGCAATTCTTTTTCATATCGCAACTTTTCTTGTGCATCGAAATCTTTGACTATTTTAGATTTTGGCGCAGACTCATACTTATTCGCAGACTTCCCAAAGTTCATCCCACCTAACAAATCAAATAGATTACCTTGACCGCTTTCTCGGTCTTTTTTCCGGTCTTGGGCCCATTTAATTACCCCTTCCATGTCGTTGATTAATTGCTGGCGGTTATTCTCAATTTTGTCAAAGGCCCCGCATTGAATTAATGCTTCTAAAGCGCGGCGGTTGACAGCATGAAGATTGACGCGATCGCACAAATCGGGTAAAGATTTAAAATCCCCCCCTTCCTGTCGCGCAGCTAAAATATTTTCAATTGCACCCTCACCCACATTTTTGACCGCCGAAATCCCAAACAAAATTTTATCTTTTGCAGGATGTTTCATCTTGATAGGTGTAAACGTCAGTTCAGAACTATTGATATCCGGCGGCTCTACTTCGATACCCAGTTTGAGACAATTAGCGATATATCTCTGTACTTTATCCTGGTCCCCACTGTTAGCAGTCAGCAGTGCAGCCATATATTCTACAGGAAAATTTGCCTTTAAATAAGCAGTTTGATAAGTGATGTAGGCATAGGCCATTGAGTGAGATTTATTAAAGCAATATTCCGCGAAATTCAGCATTTGGTCGAACAATTCTTCGGCAATTTTTTGAGGGACACCATTCTTAGTAGCCCCATCAATAAATGTTTCCTTTTGCTTCTGCATTTCCTCCGCTTTTTTCTTACCCATGGCGCGGCGCAGCAAGTCAGCTTGACCTAAAGAATACCCTGCTAAATCTTGAGCCATCCGCATAATTTGCTCTTGGAAACAAAGGGTTCCATAAGTCTCTTTTAAAATCGGTTCTAACAGTGGATGGTCGTATTTAACTACCTCTCTACCGTGTTTGCGATCGATAAATTGTGGAATCAAACCAGCATCCAGGGGGCCGGGACGATAAAGTGCCAAAATAGAAGAAATATCATCCAGACAAGAAGGTTTAATTTTTTTTACTACATCCAGCATCCCAGAAGATTCTAACTGAAAAATACCTTCTAAATCTCCTTTTTCTAAGAGTTTATAAGTTTTTGCTACATCACCGGGCAACTTGTTGTTTCTAGTAAATGTCTCTTGAGCTCTGCGTTCTATATCAGAAGGCAGCCCTTCGGCATCGATGGTTATATCTTGCGTTTGCTTAACATAATCAACAGTTTTTTGGAGGGTTGTTAAATTCTTAAGTCCCAAAAAATCCATTTTCAGTAACCCCAAAAATTCCAAATCTTCCATGAAATATTGGGTAATCACAGCACCTTCGTTATTCTTTTGCAGCGGTACGATTTCATCTAGGGGCTGGGAAGAAATCACCACACCGGCGGCGTGAACGCCATAGGTTTTGTTGGTTCCTTCAATGCGAATTGCCATGTCAATCCACTGACGGACGGGGACTTCAGTGCCAGTTTCTGCATTGATGCAAATTGTATTTTTGTAGTTTTCTCTAAATTCCTGTGCAGGTGTTGCATCGGAAATCATCACTTTCAGTTTTTCTGGTTTTCCCCGCGACACCGGAATCATTTTTGCCATTTCGTCTGCTTTTTTGTAGGGAATCCCTAAAACTCTGGCAACATCTTTCAAGACAGCTTTTGATGTCATTCTATTAAAGGTGATAATTTGCGCTACGCGGTCTTCTCCATATTTTTCGGTCACGTATTTAATCATGTCATCCCGTCTTTCGATGCAGAAATCGCTATCAATATCTGGCATTGATTTGCGTTCGGGATTGAGAAATCGCTCGAATAGTAATCCGTGGTGTACGGGGTCTATATTGGTAATTTTGAGGACGTAGGCAACTAGAGAACCTGCGGCAGAACCGCGTCCTGGTCCGACGGGAATATTGTTATCTCTGGCGTATTTGATGTAGTCCCAAACTACTAAAAAGTATTCAGAAAATCCCATTTGCTGAATCATTTTGAGTTCGTATTCTAGTCTTTGTTTGTAGACGGGAGGTATTTCATTTTTGGTGCGGGATTTGAGGCGTTCTAATAGTCCTTGCCAGGATATTTCTTCTACATAGGTATCGGCGGTATGTTCTGGGGGAATTGGAATGGTGGGAATCCGAGCTTCTCCTGTTAAGTCATATCTTGATACTTTGTTTGCTACTTCTAGCGTGTTTTCGATCGCCTCTTGGATCGTTTCAGCATCCAAATGGTCTTGAAATAGTTGCGCCATTTCGTCAGCGGACTTCAAATACTCTGTGCCGCTGTAGCGCATTCGCTTTTCTTCTTCTATTAGTTTATTGGTGTTGATGCACAACAAAGCGTCGTGAGCTTCTACGTCGTTGCAAGAAATATAGTGAGAATCATTGGTGGCGACTATTTTAATTTTTAGTTCGCGAGCAATTTTGACAATTTCTACATTCACAAGCCGGTCTTCTTGGGAGCCGTGGTCTTGTATTTCTAAGTAGTAATCTTCGCCAAATACTTCTTGATACCATTTGGCGACTTCACGGGCGACATCTAGCTTTCCTTGCATAATCATTTGGGGGACTTCTCCACCCAAACAAGCACTGGTAACAATTAAGCCTTCGGAGTATTGTTTGAGGAGTTCTTTGTTGATGCAAGGGCGGGCAAAAATTCCTCTTTCTGGCATTCCCTTTAAATGGGAAATTGTAGTTAATTTAACTAAGTTTTTATAACCTTGGGTGTTTTTAGCTAAAACAACTTGATGGTATTTTCTTCTACCTCGAACTTTTACTTCGATGTCGCCGTTGACAACGTACATTTCGTTGCCAATAATGGGTTTAATATTTTTATTGCGACAAACTTTGATCAGTTCGATCGCGCCATACATGACTCCGTGATCCGTAAGGGCGATCGCGGGCATCCCCAATTCCACCGCCCGCTCTGCTAGCTGCTGTAGCTGAGATGCCCCGTCTAGCAGGCTGTAATCGCTGTGGATGTGCAAACCAACGAAAGACATAGGGATTTAAGATATGAGATCTGAGATTTTAGATTGTACACCATGGGGGTAGATAAAAGTCAATTGATATACTCCCCGCCGTAGAACGGCGAGGATTCTTGACACTTCATGGAGATGTGCCACAAGTGGTCTTACCTTCTCTCTGCGTCCGTATAAAAAGATTTGGGAGTCGAAATAATGATGTCAGCGATTTAATTAATTTGAAGTAAACAATAACGGTGCACTATCATCATTAGACAGATCCAATAACTATTGTGGAACAGGCTCTATGCGTGTTCAAGACAGGCTTTTTTGGAGATGTAATAATAGGTGAATGGGGAATTTTCCTGACCAAATTCTAGTCCTGTTTAATTTTTTCTGTTGTTTGAGCCGATCGCCAAATCCACCAAGCAGCCGCCCATAGAGTAAAATTGCCGATGAGAGTCATGGCGGCTTGCAGGGTAACAATCCATTCTAGGGCTGGAGAGTTATCAAAATAGTGCCATGTACAGGCACACATAGCGCTGACGAGGGCGGGTAACATGGCGGCGGAAAGGGCCCACCAAGCTCGGTTGTGAGTAACTTCGCCGTAGGTCCAAATTAACCAGATGGCGACAATCCACTCGACGACACTAGAAATGTGAATAATCCAGGTGGGAATTGACAAAGCGTGCATTGTTTGTATTCTGAAATAAGATGCAAGATGTATTGATTAGATATTGTAATAGTTAGATTCCCCATCGTAAACTAAGAAAAAAGTAAAAATGCGAGCAATTTTGTGCGGCTATTACGGTAAAGGCAACGGTGGCGACGAGGCGCTATTAGCCTCGCTACTGCAAATGTTACCAGATGATGTGACACCGATCGTCCTTTCTGGCAATCCTGTGGAGACAAATCAGCGTTACGGTGTAGCTGCGCGCGATCGCATGAATGCGTTTCAAGTCCTTGAAGCACTCCGCACCTCCGATGCCCTAATTTGGGGTGGTGGCAGTTTAATCCAAGATACTACTAGCACGATCAGCCCATTTTATTATGGCGGTTTGATGGGATTAGCACAACAAATGGGATTAAAAACTGTGGCTTGGGCCCAGGGAATTGGGCCTTTGAATCGAGAAATTACCCGTAAGTTATCTCAGCGGTGTTTTGCTGGATGTACTGCGGTTAGCGTGCGGGATAAAGGCTCTGCTACCCTGCTAGCAGATTGGGAAATTCCTTTTACTTTAGCGCCCGATCCGGTGTGGGCTTTGGAAAATTCACCAGTGTCGGGTTTGTGGGATTTGCCAGCGCCCAGAGTTGCGGTTTGTTTGCGATCGCATCCTAGCCTAACTCCCGCTCGGTTATCAATTTTAACTCAAGCTTTAGTGGACTTTCAAAAAGCCACCCGCACCTTAATTTTGCTACTGCCTTTTCAAGCTTCCCAAGACTTAGAAATTGCCAAACATTTGCATGAAGCATTACCGAAAAGGAGTCGGATTCTGAGTTTAGACGATCCAAGGAAATTGAAAGGACTATTTCGGGGAGTCGAAATGGCGATCGGGATGCGCTACCATAGTTTAATTATGGCAGCTTCAGAAGAATGTCGCTGTTTTGCCCTCAGCTACGATCCCAAAGTTAGTCAGTTGATGGACGAGTTAGAAATGCCGGGATATTTATTATCAGACTTGCCAGACGATCCTTATTTAATCAGTAAAATCTGGATCGAACACTATGCTAACGGCGACGCCTTATCGCCAGAGAGGATAAAATTTATAGTAGGGCGATCGCTCTTTCATCAAGAAGTATTGAAAACCGCACTCCAGCAGTCTCAATAAGAGGTAAAATACCATGACAGTCAGTACAGCAGACTTGAAAATTACCTGGGAAAAATTGCCCGCCGATTTTATTTTAGACGAGGAACCAGTGGAAAACATCGACCAGCCTTTGCTAGCTGCTGCCTTGCGAGAAATCTTAGAAATTGCAGGGCTAATAGTAGCAGGAATATTAATTGCTCCAAATATGGGTATTTGTGCGACAGTAGACAGCAAGCTAGTTATCAAAGCTCCAGATTGGTTTTATGCCCGCAACGTACAAGCGCTTCCCAGTCAAGAAATTCGCCGCAGTTACACTCCCAACTTAGAAGGGGACATTCCGGCGATCGTGATGGAGTTCTTGTCAGCTAGTCCCAACGATGAATATTCAATCAAGCCAAGTTATCCCCCCGGTAAATGGTTTTTTTACGAACAAGTATTGCGAGTTCCAATCTATGTAATCTTTGAACCCGCCGCCGGAGTGCTAGAAGTCTACCAGTTGGATTCAGGAGGAAGGTATCAAGCACAGCAACCCGATTTAAATGGTCGTTATTGGGTTGCAGGAGTTGGGCTATTTCTGGGTGTTTGGCAGGGAACAAAAGCGGAAAGAAGCGGATATTGGTTGCGCTGGTGGGATGAGAGCGGACAGATGTTATTGTGGGGAGTAGAGATGGTAGAAAGGAAAAGGCAAGAAATAGAAATTGTTCAAGAGCGCGGCGATCGACTAGCAGCACAATTAAGAGCAGCAGGCATTGAACCAGAAGCTTGATACAATAATTAGAAATGAGAAATCGTAATCATGCAATTTTTCATTTCTAATTTGGCGATCGCTAATTCGTGGAAAAAATTAGACCAGTTAGCAAAAATCAATAATTATCAGCGTTAATCTGCATTCATCTGCGGTTAAAAATCACATTAAGGAGACATCAAAATTGGCAAGAGTTAGAGTTCGGGAACACGTCAATCCCCTATCCATTCGATATCAAGCATCCGTAAATCCCCCGGATTGGACAAAAATTTATGCTGAGTTAAATTTGCCGCTGCATTTAGATATCGGTTGCGGTAGGGGAAGGTTTTTGTGGCACATGGCGCAACTCCAAACAGACTGGAATTTTCTGGGATTAGAAATTCGGGAACCTCTGGTAGAAGAGGCGAATGTTTGGCGGGATGAAAAAGGCTTGACAAATCTCCACTATTTATTTGGCAACGCCAATAGTTCTCTGAAGCCCATTTTAGAAACTTTACCCGCAGGTATTTTGCAGCGAGTTAGCATTCAATTTCCCGATCCTTGGTTTAAAAACAAACACCATAAACGGCGGGTAGTGCAACCGGAGTTAGTCAATGATTTGGCAACCTATTTGGCAATTGGTGGCGAAGTTTTTATGCAATCTGATATTGAAGAAGTAGAAAGGGAAATGTGCGATCGCTTTTCATCTCACCCTAGCTTTAAGCGTCAAAACAATGGCGAATGGTTAGCAGAAAATCCCCTACCTGTGGCGACGGAGAGAGAAATTGGTAGACTCCAACGCGGCGAAGCAGTTTATCGAGCACTATATCATAAATGTGCATCACCCTCTTAAATTAATTAGTTCCATTTGCGTGCTGTTTATTTGCACCTTTCTACTTAGCATCTGTTAAATTCACTTAATTAAATCCAAGATGGCAGCCACATCCTAATTTTCCATTCAAGTTCCGACAAAGGGAGTCCCAAATAAATAGGCATCCAGAAAGCAAAACCACCTAAAACCATAAAAATAATTGTCACTCCCATCCCTCGGAGACGATTCTGATGGCTATTAATCCACCTGTCAACCCACCAAGCAATTGCCAGCGTTGCAAATACAGAACAACCCATATAATGATACAAAAATACGCAACGAGTAACCTTGACCCAAGGCAGCAAATTAGCAGCCCAGTTAACTATTAAGTATAACATCAACCACATTTCAGTAGTGGGGGGAAACACAAATAGCTGCTGCTGTTCCAGGAGAGTAACAGAATCCTCGTTACGGGTTTGTCGCCAAACCCAAAAGCGGTTAACCAAAATTACTGCTACTAATATTAAACCTAAAGTTGACAGCCACCAAAGCATCGGATTCCCCATCGCGTGAACGTCAAAGATTACCTTAGTCGCA
>NZ_JAHRFC010000012.1:81053-125329 GCF_020883015.1 Microcoleus sp. CAWBG640 | reverse complement strand
AGCTACTGCTTTTACTCTCTATCTCTAATTTTTTGACGAGGTTAATAGTGCTTTAAGCTTTCAAACTATTCTTTTTTCTAGGTTCGGTTTTTACCTTCCGGTTGTGGTTCAGTGAACCGCTTCCCTTTTGGCGCTTTTCAAGAATAGCCTAATAACCAGGGTGATGCGAGTAGAGGGAACCGAATCTTTTTGTAGTAATTTTTCTACTTTCTTATTTATCGCAAGTATGGTATAATCCGCAGATTTTGTTTGTATAGCCGTCAATACTCCTCCCATAAAGAAATCCCCAGAAGGGTGATAATCTGTTCCCATCCCAAGACAGAAGCTCTAATTTCTATATTTGTTATGGCAATGACCCGTGTTAGGACACAAAGGGTAAGACATCCTCGATCGCCAGAACGTAAGGAATCGAACTGATCGAGCTGTTTACGAATTCGACTACGCGAGCGGATAAGCGGATAAAGAGAGAGTGTCCAAAAACTGACAAGAACTGCAAAAGCTTGTGGCGCGGGTATCCCACCCGATCGCCCAATTAAATTTAAATATCTAACACATCAATATAATGGTGGCGATTATCATTGTATTTAATTGAGCCAGTCCGATCGCCCAAACGAGGAGAACTCGCACCACAAATCTGTATCGGTGGGTGGGAAGAACAGTGTTTCAACTTAGATTGACTCACCAGGAGACTTCTGAGGCGATCAGGATGACGCCGATTACGGTGAGGTGGCTGATCTGTGGCTGGGAGGAAGAGCGAATTATCGATCGCACTCGCCCTCAATACATTGTTGTCTGTAACATTGGATTTGTCTGGAAAAGGGATGACTGTGAAGTGTTTCTGAGTCATCAGCTAGCTGAGCAATAATTCTAGGGCTTGCGTTTAAAGCCATTTAACTAACTAAGGCAAAACTCTAATTCCACCCCGACAAACTATTTCCCCGGTATTCAAAATTAACTCCTCAATTTCGACTTCTGGCCCAAAATCAATTTTAAAACTATCTACAATATGCTTAGTGGATGATTGTGAAAATTCGATTTCTGGATTCTCTAACATCAATTCGTGACCCCTCAACATCCGCAAACCAGTCCGCAATACAAAGGGGATTTGCGTACCTTCAGGGCGCAAAATAACAGCAGAAAGCGTCAACAAACCTGCATTAATTACTATTTGCGAATTTTGTAATATCAGAGGCTGTTCCCGATCGCCTAGCGGCAGTATTGGCAGTAAAAAATCGCTCAAAGCATTAGCAAGCAAAGGTGCTTTCAGCGACGCATTTAAATCGGCTTGAATTAGCCGTAAAACGCCGAATACGGGAAAGGATTCTAAAAGGCGGAGTGGTTGACCTTTGATAACTTGACCGAGGTTAACGCGGATGCCAGCACCCTCTATGGCGATGGAAGTTAGATGCAGTCCCTGATAGATAGCACCGCGAGCTGTTGCCGTTACTTTGGGGATCGCACCACTGAAGATTTGTCGATCGCTCCCCTCTATTTTCACGCTCAACTCTGACACCTGCTGAACTTGCGATCGCAGCCACAACTGCACCGCCGGAGACAGCACTGCACTCGCGATTCGGCTGCCTTGACTCCTTGATGGTATCCCCGAACCCTGCTGCTTACCGAAATTAGCACCTCCCAGTTCCCCAGTAGGGTCAGATCCATTGTCAAATTCCCAAGAATTGCGATCGACTGTCATAAAAGATTTCAGAATTGGAACTTTCATATTCAAACACAAAAATTACACCATCCGGGCTGCTTGAGGTGCGGGGATTCTCGCTGACTCCCCATCGCCGAAAGTAGGGAAAATTGTCCCCGCTAGCTCCCTGGTTGCCAGCGTTGTCATGTATGGAAGCTCAGACTACCGCAAATTTAACTATAAACCTAGTATTTGTTTTAGTGTTAGTTTATAATTGTCTCGTCTAACCCCGCACCTTTGTAACCAGCAGTCGAGCGAAGGTGCAGGAATGGCGATCGAGAGTGAAAACCTAGAGTTTTCATACAATCTTCAGGGTTATTGCATCGGGACAATCTGCGGATGTGCCAACCTTTGTACGGTTTCGCCAACAGTATAATTTGTTCAAAATCAGGAAATGAAGTTTACAAAATTTCCGATTTGCGATGTCAGATTTACAACGTCAGATAGCGCCTAACACATACCACAGACACCGATTGCCTAATTGGTCGGGGCTAAATGTATCGAAAGCATCCAAAATAAAACTCTTCCTGTAACGTAACATTTGTACATAGTTTGTCTAAATCGTGTCAAGATTTAGCTGGACTGCCATCCAAGCAACAACTTTACGAAGCTGTCGGCCTAGGAGTCCGTAAACCCCCAATAAATTTAGGGGTATTGGAAGAGAAAGATTCACCAACTTTTAAATCCAAAGTCACACCAGTGTTGATGAGACACCGTTAATCAATTCAACCTGTCGTATTTCCTCCCCCAACTCAAGAGTTGGGCGTTTCCAAACTCCCGTCATGTCAGATGAAAGGCTACAAAAAATCCTCGCCCAGTGGGGCATCGCCTCTCGCCGTCAAGCTGAACAAATGATGATCGCTGGACGAGTGCGAGTCAATGGTCAGGTCGTGAATTTAGGACAAAAAGCTAATCCAGATATCGATCTGATCGAAGTCGATGGAGTGCCGGTCAAGGCGACAGAACGACCAGCGTCAGTCTATCTGTTACTTCACAAACCCCCTGGGGTAGTTTCGACTTGCAGCGACCCCAGGGCGCGATCGAAAGTTCTGGACTTGCTGCCTCCCAAACTACGTTCCGGTCAAGGCATTCACCCGGTAGGACGCTTAGATGCAGATTCTACGGGCGCACTGCTACTCACTAATGATGGTAAGCTGACATTTTGTTTGACTCATCCGCGTCATTCGATATCCAAAACTTATCAGGTTTGGGTGCAGGGGCATCCTCCCGAACCGGTACTGCAAGCGTGGCGTCAGGGGATCGTGTTGGCCGGCAGAAAGACTATGCCAGCTCAAGTTGAAGTCCTAGAGCGCACTCGCAACCAAACCATGTTGTCCGTTATTTTATCAGAAGGGAGAAATCGACAAATTCGGCGAACCGCCGAGCAGTTAGGATATCCCGTGCTGGGCCTACACCGCACAGCCATTGGCTCGATTCAATTGCAGCCACCTTCGGAGCCAATATTGCCAGTAGGCTGCTGCCGACCTCTTACAAATTCTGAAATTATTTTTTTATGGAGTCTAGTCAACCTAACCTCAACCAATGTGCCAGTCAACATCAGGAAGCACAGCCTATGACAAAGAATTTATTTTTTTTACTTTTCAAAACCCCTAAAAAAAAGCTGCCTTCCCAAGAGGCAGAACGCGCCCAAAAGCTAGCAGAAATTGGCGCAAAACTCCGCCAGTTCCGGGAAAAAGAGTCGATTTGCTTGGACAAAGTAGCTGTGGTGACGATGATTCGGCGGGATCTGCTACAGGCGATCGAGGATGGTCAACTAGATCGACTTCCCGAACCAGTCTACACTCAAGGTTTGATCAAGCGGTACGCCGAGGTCATGGGTTTGGACGGGGCTGAGTTTGCCGACTTTTTCCCGATCGAACCAGCACCTCGATCGGTACCCAAGTTATCCTGGCAAGAATGGCCTCAGTTGCGGCCGATGCACTTGTACCTGTTTTACACATTTCTAATTATCTTTTCGGTCAATAGCTTGTCTCAATTGATGGGTGGTTCCTTCCCAGGAAGAAACGAGCTGGTCAAAGAACAACTCGCACTTCAAGAACAACAAGCCCGTTTAGCAGTCGAGTCCGATCGCCTCGCCAAAAAGCAGAAAGTGGATACTTACACAACTCTACAAGCGGGAACAAAAGAGGGAAATTTAAATAAATCTAGCGATAAACCAGTAATGGTTAGCGTCACTTTCAAGGAAGAATCGTGGTTGCAAATTGAAATCGATGGCAAAACCGAGTTTGAGGGAACTTTGCCTTCTGGGACTCAGCGCACTTGGCAAGCTAAAGACAAATTAGTGGTGGTAGCGGGCAACGCCGGCGGGGTACTAATTGCCTTTAATAACGGACAAGCAGAGCAACTCGGAGACCCTGGAGTTGTCAAACAAGTTGTTTTCAAAGCTGACGAACTCAAACCTTCAGAAAAAGCCAAAAAGGAAGGGTAATTGGTAATTGGTAATGGGTAATAGTTAGTTGTTACTTGTTAGTAGTTAAGAGTTTTGGGAGCATCCCGATTTTGCATAGGCGAAGCATGACCGCAGACAATTTATTAGTGATAACCAGAGATTTACAGCGGTCATGCTTCGCCCCTACGAATATACTTGCCAAATAGAGATGCACCCAGAGTTTTTCTACTAACAAATAACAACTAATAAGTTACCCATTTTTAATTTCTCTTAGGGGAACGCCCACAGATGTAAGTCATGGTTTTGAGCCGATCGCGCACTTCCCAATTCAAAGCTTCTGCCCGATATCGCCAGCCCCAATTTCCCTCTGCTTTCCCTGGAAAATTCATCCTGGCATCTGCACCCAAACCCAACAAATCTTGAAACGGAACAACTGCCAAATTAGCAATCGAACCCCAAGCCATGCGGATTAAAGACCAATGAATCCCTTGGGGATCGAGGCAGCCCAAATAACGATAAACCTCTTCTCTTTCGTGGTGTTGCAGTTGATTGAACCATCCGACAGTCGTATCGTTGTCGTGAGTCCCAGTGTAGACTACACAGTTACGTTCGTAGTTAAAAGGCAAAAAAGGTTCATTGGGACCTGAGTTAAAAGCAAACTGCAAAATCTTCATTCCCGGAAACTCAAATCGATCGCGCAAAGCTTCCACTTCAGGAGTAATTAACCCTAAATCCTCAGCGATAATTGGCAGGTTGCCAAACTTCTCGTTAATTACCTCAAACAAAGCTGTTCCCGGCGCTTGAATCCACTCTCCCTCGATCGCATTTTTTTTGCCGCGCTTAACAGCCCAGTATGCCTCAAATCCTCTAAAGTGGTCTATTCGAGTCACGTCTACATAATCAAAAATCGCTTCAAAACGCTGCACCCACCACTGGAAATTATTTGCTTGCAACTCCTCCCAATTGTAGACAGGGTTGCCCCACAATTGACCTGTACTGCTGAAGTAATCAGGGGGAACTCCCGCCATTAAAGCTGGTTCTCCCGTGGGTTCATCCAAGCAGAATGTTTCGGGATGAGACCATACATCTGCGCTATCGTGAGCTACATAAATTGGAATGTCACCAATAATTTTAATGTCCCGCAGGTTAGCATAACGTTTCAACTCCGTCCACTGGCGAAAAAACTCAAACTGGACGTATTTGTAGTAATAAATCTCAGAATTTAGCTGCTGCCGCCACTTGTCTAGCGCATCGGGTTTTCGATGAGCAATATCTGATTCCCAATTGTTCCAGCTAACACCACCAAAGGATTCTTTGAGAGCCATAAACAAGGCATAATCTTCCAGCCATATCGCTTTGCTTTCACAAAAAGCCGAAAATTCTCTTTGCTGCACCGGCGATGCTTTCGCCTTAAAATTTTCGGAGGCTTTTTTGAGCAATGGCAATTTCAGAGCCACTGCGCGCTCGAACTCTACATAGTCGAGGGGAAATTCCGGCCAATTAGCCAAGTCTTCATCTGTTACCAATTGCTCGTCTCGCAATATTTCCGGGCTGATCAGCATCGGATTTCCTGCCATTGCTGAATAGCATGAATAAGGAGAATTGCCGTATCCTGTGGGGCCCAGTGGCAATATTTGCCAGTATTGCTGGTCGCTTTCTACTAAAAAGTCAATAAAGCGATAGGCTTCTATTCCCATGTCGCCTACGCCGAATCGACTGGGAAAGGATGTGGGGTGGACTAGAATACCGCTAGATCTGGGAAAAAGCATAATCTATCTCAAGATATAGGAGTTCAACGTTGACAATTTTACCGATCTTCCCTACAGGTTAAACTTCGGAGTTTTTCGGTTTTTTTTCAGTGCAATTACTTTTGTGATTGTCTCATATTTTGGTTAGAGTGTGTTTGACCAATAGTTTGATTTTCTTTAAGCGATCGCAGCCGATAGATTCATTTTCCGAGTTCATCAATGCTCTCTTGGTTTTTGAGAAATGATTCTAACTTTTCCCAAGGATTTTACAGTAAATAAACATGAATTAGCCGACTGTTTTTGTATCTTAAGAAACAGTCGGCTCGGAAAGTAGCTGTAAATAAGCTAAGTTTAAGTTTGCTTGTTCAACAATTTCTGAACTTGTGTCAGAGCAATAGCGCCGATGTTGTATACGGCCCAGCCGCCAGCCAACAAAACGGGCATCAATACTATTAGTATCCGCAGGTCAAAATCCATTGTTTCTCCTCCTAAAGTTTTTTCACAAATTCTGTTGACTCTCCCCAGTTAAGCTCACGCCGGGATTCTTAAGACTGGGCAGCCTTAATATCCCTATTGCTGGGGTTTCCGGGCGCAATCCTGTTGCCAAACATGGCGGTCTGCTATCCTAGTGTGGCCACTAGCTCCTCGGTCGTAACTTTCCCCCTGTCGGGGGGTAGGTTTTAATGTCTTGTACTGACAAGTCCTTGGAGACCTCTGCGTAAAAGCAAGTCTTGAACAGGCCGGATACCTATTCCACAATCATGATGACAGAGGTGTATTTGACTAGGCAAAAACACTGGGTTAACATGATTCGGCACGATCGGTAAATCAAGGCAGGATTTATCCTGCAACTACCTTCGATCCCTCGACTCAAGTCAAGCAGGTTTTCCGGCTATTCTTTATAATCTATTTTTATCTTATTGTGTCACCATTCTTCAGACTAAACAAGCTAATCTTTGCCACCGAAAGTTCGATCGCCCCCGCCATCTGGTCATCTCGCCCGGTGGGCGTGAGTTGAAATGGTCGATCGCCTCGCACAGCAGCACATCCCAGGATCAGGCCATAATTTGTCTAGCGATCCCTTCCACCACCGCAGTTAGGGGATCGTTGGGGTAATGCAAAGCAAAAACTCCCTTACTCGCCAGCAGCATCATTTTGTCACTGTGGGGCAGAACTCCTGCCACTGGGATCTTGTATATCGTCTCTACTTGCTGCTTCAAATCATCAAAGTCCAGGGATTCCGGGGCTTTATTGATAGTCATCAAGATCTTTGGCACTTCTAATTGTCGGGCCACATCTACCGTCACAGCCGTTCCTTGAAAGTCTTGCTGATCGGGACGCAGGATCAGCAGCAGAATATCGGAAATTGTAATACTGAGCAGAGTTTCTTCGTTGAGGCCAGGGTGAGTGTCGATAAATAGGTAATCTAAGTCCAGAACCTCGATCAGCTCTTCAAAACCATCCGTCAGCAATCCTACGTCGTAGCCTTCACGCAAAACTCGTGCGATTTCCCCTGCTTTAATGCTCGAAGGGATCAGGTAGAGTTCGCCCTTATTGGCTAATGGTGGCAATAGGGAAGTTACTTTGCAGGCTGTATCGGCGATCGGACATCGACCCCATAGGTAATCATTCAGACAGCGATCCATATTGTTTTCAGTGAAACCGAACAATACATGAATCCCAGGGGATTGAATATCGGTGTCTACAATAGCCACCCGATTTCCTTTGCTAGCGATGATAGATGCCAGGTTTGCTGTCGTGTTCGATTTGCCAGTTCCACCCCGGTAGGAGTGGACAGAGATGGTTTTGGACATGGTTTAGTTTGGAGTGTGAGATGAGGACGCAAATTACTACTTTCACATCCTCCGCTACCATTCGACCCTTTGACAAGCTATGGCAAAAGGAAGATGGAAGATGCCAGAAGCTCTAATAGTCCTGATTGGTTGGATTTTTGAGCCTGTTTTTTGCGGATTTGCGCTGTCGCATTTGTCGGGCTTTGGCTTGCAAATCGCTCAACTCCCCATCAGCTTGAGTTTCGATCGCCCCGTCAAGCAGTGTTTGCTCAACAGTCACAGGGGTTTGGGATGGCTGAGCTGACAAATCGCTCAACTCCTCATCGGTTTGAGTTTCGATCGCTCCGTCAAGCCCTTTTTCCTCAACAGTCACAGGGGTTTGGGATTCCTGTTCAGCTTCACTCCGTGCCCCGCGCTGCTTGTGTTTTTGAGATTTTTGCTTTAAGTGAGCTAAGTAATCCTGGGGCTGGCTTTCAGCGTTTTGAGGTGTCGTCGAAACAGCAGTTATTTTGGGTATTTCTGCGGGTGGAGAAGCAGAAGGAGCAGAGAGTTCTTTTTTGCTCGCTCTAAGTAGATCTTTTTTTTGCTGCAATTCTTTAAAGAACTGAGATTGCGTAATTTCTGCTACTTGCTCATCTTTTTGGGCTTGGTCTATTTCAATTTTGAAAACTTGTTTTACGCGATCGGTAATTGCTTTCCCGTAACCGGATTTATTAAATCTGTCGGCTAATACAATACTGCCACCAGTGACAACTAAAGCTAAGGCCGGTGTTGCCATCGGCACCCACCCTCCTAACCAAAAAATCCCAAAGCTGGTGATGCAACATACTCCCAGCATTCCCACAAAGGTGAGTATCAAGCGCGTAGGGTGAGTTATCCGCCAAGCCAAGGTTCCTCCCACAATGGACCATCCCGAAATCCAGAGAATTTCTAGCCATTCGGGCCAAAACCAAAATAAAGGTCGATCGTCTAAAACCGCACTCAAAATTTGGCTAACGACTTGTGCGTGAGTAACTATCCCCGGCATGAATTGGTTTTTGTCTTTTCCCGCACTGTAAGGAGTATAAAAAAAGTCTTTAACAGTTTCTGTGGTGTAACCGATGAGAACTATTTTATCCTTAACCAAGTTCGGGTTGATTTTACCTTCCAAGACATCTGTTAATTTGACTTGGTTTGCTACTTTACTTCTCGACCTATAGTTAATTAGTATTTGATATCCTCTGAGATCGACATTTGTATATTCTCCGTCATTGGGTTCCAATTTTTTAAACTGCTTTTGACCAAGCCATAGAGATTGGTCTTTCGCGAGTTTGGGGTAAATTTTTTGCGCTTGCAGGTAGCGCAATACTAGCTGGAGATTAAAGGAAAATAAAACTTGGGAATTGTCGTTACAAAGGTGTTTTTCGGTAGGATAGTTAGTCTCTATAGCCGGGGGTTTCATAAATAATAAAGCCCTGCGCACTATGCCACCGGAATCTACTCCGAAATCTGCAAATCCAATCCGGTCTTTTGGTATTCCGGGGGGAGGCGGAGTACCGGGACTATCCCCAGTACCATCGGTGACTAAACAAACTCCGATCGTGCGATCGCTTCTGCGCAAAAATTTAGTTAACTCGTCCCGCCCCGCTCCTTGGGGTACATCTCGCAGGACATCTAAACCGATGACTCGTGGCTGTAGTTTGTCTAGTTTTTGTAAGATTTCGGTTATTTTGCGATCGGATATGGGCCACTGTTTAAGCCTCTGAATGTCTGATTCGGTAATTCCGACAATTAACAAGCGCGAGTCTGGACTTTCGTCAGGACGCCACCTCACCATTTGGTCATAAGCCGCTAACTCTACTGATTCGAGTATTCCAAGCTGTCTAGCCCCAATTAAGGACAAGGTTACGGCTGCGCTAGCTATTAGTACAGACCTCGCAAATGTTACCGAAGGTTTATAAAACTTACTCAATGGGGTTGTTACCGATCGAATTTGGTTAAATATATTACTCATGGTCCCTGGATAAAGGTTTGAGTCGTTTGTGGAGCAGCAGTTTGTAGGCGCTGGCCTTAACCCTCGACTGTCTCTATCTTAGAACAGTCCGAAGATTCCGCAACTTTGTCAAAAATTTTTACCGTTTTTAGCTTTCAGTCTCCGTAATAATCCTTACGACTTGGACAACTTGATGTTTGGGCTGTTGAGAATACACTTGCCGATCGCATTAATTAATGCTATTGATATGTCAAGGTTAAAAATGTGTATCTACAGCGAGTCTAGTTGCTCGAAAAAATTTCTCGCAAACAGACAATTTCTATGTTTGCAATATTATACTCAAAGGTACAAAAAATGAAACGTTTTTTACATCTTGCTACGGTTTCGGTGGCTTTATCTGCGATCGCAGCCACTATCCCCACGATACCTACACCAGTGCGAGCCCAATCTCAACCAATTCTTCTGAGCCAGAGTCTTAACTTCCAGCCTCCCGACGTCACAGCCCCCGCCAACCGACAAGGGGGGACACATCGTGGTAATGGTGAATGTCCGGCTGGCTTATCCATTACTCCTTTAGTACCCATTAGTAATATTGGTTTAACACTCACAGATTCGCCTACATTTTTTGTGTATGTCCCTCAAACTGATGCCCAAATAGAATTCACATTGCTCACAGAAAAGGAAGACGAATTAGTCTACGAAAAAAGCTTCAAAGTTGACAAGCCAGGGATTGTAGGGGTCAATGTTCCACCCGGAGCAAAAGACAAGTCTGTGCAAGTAGGTAAGCGTTATGTCTGGTCATTTTCCATGATTTGTGATAATCAAGATCGATCGGCGGATTTAGTAGTAAAAGGCTGGGTAGAACGAGTAGAAAAAGAAGCCAATGTCCAGAACAGTTTAAAAAAAACCGACCCGATGACAAGAGTGAACTTTTACGCCCAAAATGGGATTTGGTATGAGACTGTCACAACTCTAGCCGAACTGCGCCGTCAGAAACCAGCAGATTCAGTTTTGACCGCAGAGTGGAATAAATTGTTGCACTCCCAAGGACTTGATTCCGTAGCCACTCAACCTCTGGTTGAATCTCTTTAATTTTTGCTCGATTGTGTCAAGATTGAGATGGTTGTAGTGTTAATCAGAAGTTTCAACTCCTGGTTAACCCTACAAAAATGCCATACCACACTTCTACAATTTAGTCAAAGCAATGAAAGGTTTTCTGCATCTTACTACTGTTTATACTAAGTATCTGGCTCTAGGGGCGATCTCAGCTATTATTTCTAGTCTACCAGCACCATTGCTAGCTGAGTCTACCCCAATGCAACTGAGCCAGAATATTAATTTCCAGCCCCCAGATGTGGAAGCTCCCAACAATCGCCAAGGTGGAACCCATCGAGGGGATGCGTGTCAAAAAGAATTATCGATTATTCCCTTAATCCCAGACAGCAATTTTGGTTTAACCCTAGCAGCCTCGCCAACATTTTTGGCTTACGTTTCTGGGCCTGGTACTGAAGTGGAGTTTACTTTGCAAACAGAAGATGAAAAAGCAACGGAAATTTACAAAACTACCTTCAAAGTTGACAAGCCAGGGATTGTTGAGGTAACTATTCCGACTACTGATAATCCTCAGAAAACTCTTCAGGTAGGTCAGCGATATCAGTGGTCCTTTGCGGTGATTTGCAACTCACAAGATAGAGCCGGAGATTATTTTGTCAACGGTTCTGTACAGCGGATTGAACCTCAGCCAAGCCTCAAAACCGATTTAGCGACTCCCGACCTGATCGCTAGACTGAGCGTTTACGCTAAGAATGGGATTTGGTACGAAACAGTAGCTAATCTCGCCCAATTACGCCGTCAGGCTCCTGATGATGCCAAGCTGACAGCAGAGTGGAGTCAATTATTGCAGTCTCAAAAACTAGATGCAGTGATGAGTCAACCCCTAGTTCAATCTTTCTAATAATCACTCCTGACAACACACAACTGACAGCTTACTAATGAATAATCAGTTTCCCACAATTCTAGCTCTGGATTTTGACGGCGTGATTTGCGACGGATTAATCGAATATTTTCAAACAGCTTGGCGCACCTACTGTCAAATCTGGAAGCCCGCTCAAACAGCCCCAGATCCCGATTTAGCTTCCAGTTTTTATAGAGTGCGTCCAGCCATTGAAACTGGTTGGGAAATGCCCCTGCTGATTCGCGCACTGCTGACAGGAATTACGGAACAGCAAATATTGCTAGATTGGCCAAACATTGTACCACAATTGATGTCAGAAAATGATTTAAAAGCAGCATCAGTTGGGGCTATGTTAGATGGATTGCGGGATAATTGGATTGCCGAAGATTTGCCTGGATGGCTTTCTTTGCACCGTTTTTATCCAGGAGTAGCCGAAAGTTTATGCAGATGGCAGGAGACTTCGGTCAAAGTGGCGATAGTTACGACAAAGGAAGGTCGCTTTGTGAGAGAACTTTTGCAGTTAGCCGGTGTCAAATTACCGTCAGAATTAATCTATGGCAAGGAATATAACAAGCCAAAACATCAAATTTTGCGGGAATTTTTGGCAGCATCTGGCGAAGATGCTACTATTTGGTTTGTGGAAGACAGGTTAAAAACTTTGCTCTCGGTGAAACAGCAGCCTGATTTATCAGATGTGAAGTTATTTTTAGCGGATTGGGGTTACAATACTTTGGCTGAACGGGAATCAGTAGCTGAAAATCCCCCAGTTCAATTGTTGTCTCTATCACAGTTTGCGGCCGATTTCTCCCATTGGCTCCC
Source organism: Microcoleus sp. CAWBG640 (assembly GCF_020883015.1). Classification (NCBI taxonomy): domain Bacteria; kingdom Bacillati; phylum Cyanobacteriota; class Cyanophyceae; order Oscillatoriales; family Microcoleaceae; genus Microcoleus; species Microcoleus sp. CAWBG640. The sequence goes on along the minus strand of NZ_JAHRFC010000012.1, from coordinate 112,937 downwards.
GGAGCAATCATGATGTTATGTAGTAATGAGTAAAAAAGCCACAAGTAACAAACAAACAACCAACAACCAACAACAAATAACAAATAACAAATAACAAATAACAAATAACAAATAACAAATAACAAATAACAAATAACAAATGTTAGATTTAACAAAAGCAGCAAAAGCAATGCAGGGAATGAGCCAACATTTAACCGTGGAGGCTGTGGCCGCTCGCCAGCGTTTGGAAGTCGCTCAGAATTTGTTACAAAAAGCCGCAGCGAGACAGGAAGAATTGGTAGAATTACAAGAGAGTTGGCGCGATCGCACTTTATTTAATTCTGCCACACCGATCGAGTCCTTGTCCGATCGCACTTATATCCCAGCTCCCCCCACAGCCCATACAGTCTTTGCCACAGACGGCTCACAAATTTCACCAAACCATCACGAAATAGCCTACTGCTACCTGCTCAACATCGGCACTGTCATGCTCCACTATGGGCAAAGTCGCCACCCAGTTTTAAACAGTGTACCAGAAGTTTTTTACAAACCAGAAGACTTGTATATTTCCCGACAGTGGGGAATTAGAACAGAAGAATGGATGGGATATCGGCGGGCAGTTTCCGAAGCAATCTTCTTAGCAGAAATGGGGGAAAATTGGGCGAAAGTTAATAACCATAAATTGCCAGCACCAGCTTTAGCAATGGTAGACGGTTCCCTGATTTATTGGTTTTTAGAACCCTTACCCACCGATGCCCGCGATTTAATTTTGCAGCCCATCTTAGCAGCATGGGACAAGTTGCGTTTAGCAGGAATTCCCCTATTAGGATATCTGAGTGCTTCTCGCAGCAGCGATAGCTTATCTTTTTTACGATTTCAAGCTTGCACCCACGAAGTACCCGACTGCATAACTAACTGCCCCAATGTCGGATTTGCAGCCACACTTTCCTACGCCGAAAAAGCACCTTGTCAAGTATTTGAACCCTTGCGAGATGTCATTTTATGGGCCACAATCTTGTCACCGGGAGAAAGAAGTCCTTTCTGGAAATCCCAAGCGAGAATTTTAGATTTGTACGGCTTGAATTCAGTCTATTTTTGTTACGTTCATGTAGGGACAGAAATTGCTAGAATAGAAGTGCCGGAATGGGTAGTAGAAGATTCAGCCCAGCTAGATTTAGCCTTGGGAATGATGCTCGCTCAGGTACGCAAAGGCGGTGGCTATCCAGTCACCTTAGCAGAAGCCCACAATCAAGCTGTGGTGAAAGGAGGAGATAGAGGTCGATTTTTCGCTTTATTGGAGCAAGAAATGATTAAAGCTGGTTTACAAAATGTCGGAATTTCTTACAAAGAAACACGGAAACGTGGCAGCATTGCTTGAAATATACAGATTGTTTTATAGCCTTAGCCATCACAACTATAATTAAATAAGAGTTAAAAATGTTATATGCCCCTAGAATTAATTATCTTAATTGCCTCATTACTTGTATCTTGGTTAGTATTTAATTGGGCAGTGAAAGTATTGAAGGCTAGCATCGGGACGGCGATTGCTTTGGCCGTAATTGTGCTGACAATGCAGTTAATGTTCGGCATCGGACCCAATCAGTTGTTTCAGTATGTAATTCACCTACCAGAAACACTTTGGAAAATGATTTCGGGTAAGTAAATTTAACGGTCTAAGTTGAAAAATCGGCGGTTTCAACCGCGACTATAAAAACTAAGTCCGCCTGGGCGGACTAAGAAATAAGGGAAGATTTTTGCTGTTTCCTTCCAATATTAACTTCCTAGCATTTGCAACTTATACAAACTAGCATACAACCCTTCTTGTTGCAACAATTCCTCATGGCTACCAGACTCTATTAATTGGCCGCGTTTAAGCACTAAAATGCGATCGACATTTCGGATAGTCGAGAGTCGGTGAGCAATAATTATCGCCGTTCTTTCCGCCATCAAACGCTCTAGAGCTTCTTGAATCAAAGATTCTGTACCCACATCCAAACTAGCAGTTGCTTCATCTAGAACTAAAATACTGGGATTGCGAATAGCCGCACGAGCAAAGGCTAATAACTGCTTTTGTCCCCCAGATAGATTTGTACCTCGCTCCCGCAATTGCGTGTCATAACCTTGGGGCAATTGTTCAATTAAACCGGCAACATTTGTCTTTTCTGCTGCTGCTTGGATTTCCTCGATCGAGTAATTTTCACCCAGACTAATATTGCTTTTCACATCCCCAGCAAATAAAAATCCATCTTGGATGATCACCCCTATGTGTCGCCGCAATTCTGCTTGAGGCAAATCCCGAATATCAACATGATTAATTAAAATACGTCCTTTAGTGGGCTCGTAAAGGCGACACAACAGACGGATAATCGAACTTTTCCCCGCACCTGTGGGCCCAACTAATGCTACTTTTTCCCCAGATTTGATTGTGAAATTCAGGTTTTGCAGCACATATTCGTCTTCTTTGTAAGCAAACCACACATTGTCAAATTGGATTTCTCCAGATTCACCATCCGGCGATTGAAGATTTTTTCTATTATCCTTTGTTAAGCCCAAATTGGGCGGGGTGACTTGGGAATTTTTAGACAATAGACGATATTCCGAAGTGGGCGGATTTTGATGATTATCATCGCTCAATTCTGGTGGGAATGGAGACAAATTATAACCAATTGCGTCTGGATGTCCCGTTATCAGCAGCGGTGAATAATATTCTGCTTTTCCTTCTTTGCTATTCCCTATTCCTACTTCTTGCTTCTGTTGGATACTTGGATCTTTAATTTCGATGGGTTCGTTGAGAATATCGCTAATCCGTTCAACCGCCGTAAATCCTGCTTGAATAGCGGTAAATTTTTCTGCAAATTGCCGCAGGGGATCGAAAAGACGCTGAGCAAACAAAATGAATGCAGAGAGAGTCCCAAAATTAATTGTACCTCCCAGAAGACTTTTACCGCCCATCCACAAAACTGCCGCTATCGCCACTAAAGCAATCCATTCTAATGTCGCAGATACGGCTGAGTCGTAAAAGATTGTTTCATCAATTGCCTTAATGTAGCGTTTATTAGTGACACGAAACAATTGTGAGTTGAATTTTTCACGACGAAATAGCTGTACTACACCAATACCAGTCAAGTTTTCTTGCAGTTGTGCATTGAGATCGGAAAGTTCTTCTCTAGTCTTGTAATTGGCTATCCGATATTTATACTGAAAATAAACTATGAGGGCGGTAATTGGAATCATCATTAACACCAACATTAAAGCTAATTGCCACTGCATGGTAAACATGAATACGGCAATTACTAATATTGAAAATAAATCGCTGATAATCCCGATCGCCCCGGAAGAAAAAACTTCCCCCAAAGCCTCTACATCACTGGTGAGACGAGTCATCAGTTTACCTACAGGAGTGCGATCGAAAAATCGGACGGCTAGGGAGGTGACATGGGCGAACAAATCATTTCTAATATCAGTAGTAATTATTTGCCCTACCTTCGTGACTAAATAGCCTTGAACTGATTGCAATACTAGCCGAAATGTGATAGTTAGCATCAGCATAACTGCCAGAAGATTTAATCCGGCAGACAAAGACATTCCCCGCAGAAATTCGTAGGTAGGTTCAGCTCGAATTAGCGAAATTGCCTGTCCGATCAAGACAGGTTGAACCGCGCCGGATACTGCTAGGGGTACTAATAGGACGATCGAAATAATTAACAAGCGTTTGCTGCGCCCTGCGTAAGTGGCCAACCTCATGAATAACCGCCAGTCTGTTTCGCGGCGGGGTTGGTTGTTGGTATCTGCTACTGGTGAGGAAACAGTCATTCGATTTTAGATTTTATAGGAAAAATTTGAGATGGCAGAAGCGATGCTACTACTATATGTTAGTATAGTAGCAAATACAATCATTTAAATTATCAATTTCTCTATTCATAGGAGTTATTCACCTCTCTTAACTGTCTCTCTGTGTTCTCTGCGTACTCTGTGGTTAAATAATTCCGAATTAGGAAACCGATGTAGTATATTATTCTAGAGGGCGATCGCAATATCTTCAGGAGTAAAAGTCGATGCGTAAACTTTTGTTGCAAATATTGGTATTAAGTCCAGTAATTTTAACTTTTTACTCCATCACTCCCCAAAGTACGATCGCCCAAGAAGTCGATCGCCAAACTGGCGCACCAACTCCCACCAATGTTTCTCAAGCAGCAGAAATTAAACCAAATAGCTGGGCTTTCCAAGCACTACTATCCTTAGCAAAACGCTACAGTTGCCCGATTGTCCCCTCACTTGGTACTACTTTAGGCGATCGACCTTTAAAACGCTCGGATTTTGCGCTAAGTTTAAATAGTTGTTTGGAAAAAGTTGATCGGGCGATCGCCACAGGTACACCCACAGTCAGCCCCGAAGATTTAGCCACAGTGCAACGTTTGCGATCGGAATTTGCCTCAGACTTAGCATCAATCAGTCCTTTACCAAAAGCAACACTTGATCCTAACCCCCAAAATCACCCACTTTCAAAGCCAGCTAGTGGAATTGTAGCGCCACCTTTTTCAGAAACAATTCCCCGCCGACAAGCAGCAATTCAAAATTCTACTCCTTTGTCTAACAATCGTCCTCCTGGCAATTTTACAGGCACTGATATATTAAGAAGTAGAAATTTTGAGGGCATGAATCCGCCACCACCTACAATATCATCTCCGGCAAATCTGCCTGCACCAGAATTCGATCGCGAAGGATACAACCGCATTTACGAAAACTCTTATCAGCGGGCTAGCAACAACCCACTGTCAACCTTTGGCATCGATGTCGATACAGCATCCTACAGCAATGTGCGACGCTTTATCAATAGCGGTGTGATGCCGCCAAAAGATGCAGTGCGTCTGGAAGAACTAATTAATTATTTTACCTACGACTATCCACAGCCAAAAGGCGATCGACCTTTTTCAATAAATACAGAAGTAGCCAATGCACCCTGGAATACCCAACACAAATTAGTCCACATTGGCTTACAAGGAAAAAGCATTTCTACCAAAGATTTACCGCCGAACAATCTCGTATTTCTGATCGATGTTTCCGGTTCCATGAATTCCCCAGACAAATTGCCGCTACTCAAAGCATCTTTAAAATATCTCGTCAGCGAATTGAGAGCCAAAGATAGCGTTACAATTGTAGTCTACGCCGGAGCCGCCGGATTAGTTTTGCCCCCAACACCAGGAAGCCAAAAAGAAAAGATCTTAGATTCCCTCGATAAGTTACAAGCAGGCGGCTCTACCGCAGGCGGGGCGGGCATTCAACTTGCCTACAAAGTTGCCAAAGAAAACTTTATCAAACAAGGAAACAACCGCGTTATTCTGGCAACAGACGGCGATTTTAATGTCGGCACTTCCAGCGATGGGGAACTGGTGCGCCTGATAGAAGAAAAGCGAGAGCAAGGAGTTTTTCTGAGTGTCTTGGGATTTGGCACAGGTAATTTGCAAGATGCCAAAATGGAACAACTAGCCGATAAAGGTAACGGCAATTATGCTTACATCGATAGTTTATTAGAAGCCAAAAAAGTGTTAGTCACTCAAATGGGAGGCACGCTATTTACCATCGCCAAAGATGTTAAAATTCAAGTAGAATTCAATCCAGCCAAGGTTCAAGCTTACCGTCTAGTTGGCTACGAAAATCGAGTTTTGCAAAATCAAGATTTTAATGACGACAAAAAAGATGCGGGTGAATTAGGTGCAGGACATTCGGTAACGGCAATTTACGAAATTATTCCGGTTGGTGTCGCCAGCGATGTCAAATTACCCGAAGTCGATCCATTAAAATATCAACCAAACCCAGCCACTCAGTCTGCATCTCAAACTGATGAATTGATGCAAGTCAAATTCCGTTATAAAAAACCTAACGAGACAGTCAGCCAGTTAATTACACAGTCAGTAATTGACAAACCTGTTAAATTGGAAAATACCTCTGCTAACTTCAGGTTTGCTGCTGCTGTAGCTGCTTTTGGGATGGTTTTGAGAGATTCTGAGTACAAGGGAACAGCCAATTTTGATGAAGTATTGAGGCTGGCAAATCAGGCGAAAGGTGAAGACAAGGAAGGCTACCGTGCAGATTTTCTCCGTTTAGTTGAAAGCTGCAAGACGCTAGCAGCAAAAAACGGTACTTCCTGAAATTACTTAGTTGCTACCACAGCCAAATTCCAAGCCAACCGTTTCATCAAAGGCAACTTCTTTAAAAAACCATCCAACCCTTCCAACCGAGAATATTCGGGTTTTAATCTCTCTTGTTCAATAATAATCTTCTTCCAATAACGCTCCTCATTGGGATGCACTTTTTCGATTAAATAAAAACGTAAAAAAATCCACAGCGATGTCAACCAAAATGTGTCGTAAGCTGTCTCGGAAAACAAAGACTTGACAAGTTTCACAATATTAATATCCAAAGGAGTTTCATCCTCAGTGCGCACTTCAGTCGCCATCCTGCGGTAAACATTAATGACTGGATTGTGCTTCATCGGGTCCCAAAAACAAGCTTTTCCACCCGGTTTCAGCACGCGGTGCATTTCCCGAATCGCCTTTTCGGGTTCCGGCAAATGGTGCAGTAAATTAGAAGCGTAAACAATATCAAAACTATTATCTGGGAAATCTAGCGCCATGGCATTTACAGTGCAACCTTCGATTTTGACGCCGTTTGTCTCTGCTAATTTCAGAGCAACTTCTACCATGCCCTGAGAATAGTCCGCCGCCGTACACAGCGCGCCTTTTTTTGCAAAATAAACGCTATTTTCTCCTGCACCACAGCCTAAATCTAGGAGGCGTTTGCCGGTGATATCCCCCATTTGCTGAACGATGAATCTATTTTCTGGGGCTGTACAAGCTTCAAAGTAATCGTTGACGCGGATGCCGTCAACGTCGATTGTGGATGCCCAAGCATCGTGGAATTGTCGCTCTTTTTGTAAGGTTTCTTCTTGCATATTATGGAATCTTAATTAGTTGCATGGGAATGATTTAACCGCAGAGAACACAGAGGACACAGAGGAAGAGAATAGAGAGATGAATAATTTAGATGCTACCGGATTTGATCTAACTCGCTGCCAACAACTTTTTAGCTGATTTTTGGGTAATTTTACAGCAGTAGGGCGAGCAATGCCCGCCCTACAAATTAACTGAAAATTGGTAAATAATTGCCAATTTATGACTGCGCGACTGTTACAACTTTCGATGTCTTACCAGCAGTAGATTCCTGCTGCAATACTCCGTAAAGGCGATTTAAAGCGCTGATGTAAGCTTCGGCGGAGGCTACAATAATGTCAGTATTAGCTGAGTGTCCAGAAAATACTTTGCCTTGGTGACGCAAGCGAATTGTGACTTCGCCGATCGCATCAATTCCCGCTGTCACCGATTGGACTGAAAACTCAATCAACTCATTTGGTAAATTTACCACTCGGTTAATTGCCCTGTAAACTGCATCTATCGGGCCAGTACCGATCGCCGCATCAGTCAATTCTTCCCCCGTCGGTGTCCGCACGGTGACTGTAGCTGTGGGACGAGATTTGTCGCCACAGGAAACCTGTACCAATTCTAACCGGAAAAGTTCGGGTGCTTGATGGACTTCGTTGTTGGCGATCGCCTCCAAGTCCCAATCCGTAATCTCTTTTTTCTTGTCAGCTAAATCCTTAAATTTGACAAAAGCCTTATTTAACTCATCATCACCCATTTCAAAACCCAACTCTTTCAAGCGACTGTGAAAAGCATGACGCCCCGACAATTTGCCCAACACAATTTGATTTTCGGTTAAGCCGATGGATTCAGCGTCCATAATCTCGTAGGTCCGCTTATTTTTCAGCACCCCATCTTGGTGAATTCCCGACTCGTGGGCGAAGGCATTTGCCCCTACAATCGCCTTATTTGGCTGCACCAACATCCCCGTCAAATTGGAAACTAAGCGAGATGTTTTGTAAATTTGGCGCGAGTCAATATTGGTCAGTGGCTCCTCAGATTCGGCTGGTCTACCCAAAAATGGATTAAAGTATTGACGGCGGACGTGCAAAGCCATCACTAACTCTTCCAGAGCGGCATTTCCGGCTCGTTCGCCAATGCCATTAATCGTGCATTCCAACTGTCTTGCACCATTTTTCACTGCTTCCAAAAAGTTAGCAACTGCTAGTCCTAAATCATTGTGACCGTGGACTGAAATAATTGCGCGATCGATATTGGGTACATTTTCTTTAATTCCCCTAATCAAAGCACCATACTCGCTGGGAGTTGTGTAGCCGACTGTATCGGGAATATTCACAGTTGTGGCTCCGGCTGCGATCGCCCGTTCCAGAACTTGATATAAAAACTCTGGTTCAGAACGGCAAGCATCTTCGGGGGAAAATTCCACATCTTCGACAAAAGATTTAGCATAAGCTACCATTTCTGGCACTATTTCCAGCACTTGGGCCCGCGTCTTTTTCAGTTTATATTCCAAGTGAATATCAGACGTAGCCAGAAACGTATGAATTCGCGCATTGGCGGCTGGCTTCAGAGCTTCGGCTGCTGTTTTGATGTCTGGCTTTCTTGCCCTGGCTAAGCCACAAATTGTCGGCCCATTTTCTGTGCCCACTGCTCTGGCTATTTTTTGAACTGCCTCAAAATCGCCTGGGCTGGTGAAAGGGAAACCTGCTTCGATGATGTCTACACCCAATCTGGCTAACTGACGGGCGATCGTCAGTTTTTCCTCCACGTTCAGAGATGCGCCGGGAGATTGTTCTCCGTCGCGCAAAGTCGTATCAAAAATCAGAATCCGGTCTTGATTTTGTTGAGTGTTCATATTTTTCAAAAATTGTCTCTTGAATTTTAGGTGTACACCGATTTTGGCAATTAGTCCTTCGTCACAATTCTCTTTTTTCTCCCTCCCGCCCCTAACTAATAACTACTAACTAATAACTACTAACTAATAACTACTAACTAATAATCCATTTTTTCGATATGTTCCCTAATTTCATTTAAGTCTATATACCTATCTGTGGCATTTCGGAGTTCTCTAGCAATCATGCCTTCGGTTGATACCACAGTAATATGAGTATTTTTCGAGCGCAGTAGCTCGATCGCTCGCTCAAAATCCCCATCCCCGCTAAACAGCACCACCTGGTCATATTGATCCACCGTATTAAACATATCAACCACAATTTCTATGTCTAAATTAGCCTTTTGAGAATATCGACCAGAAGCATCATCGTAATATTCCTTAAGAATTTTAGTGCGAACCGTGTAACCCAGACTAATCAAAGCATCTCGAAATCCCCTTTGATCTTGCGGGTCTTTTAGACCCGTATACCAGAAAGCATTAATCAAGATGACATTCGGCTGCGAAGTTTTGAAATATTCGAGCACCCTGCGAGGATCAAAAAACCAACCGTTCTTTTGTTGAGCGTAGAACATATTGTTCCCGTCCACAAAAATAGAAAGGCGGTTCATTAAGTTTGTCATAGAACTTAGACCTAATAATTGTAGAAAGAAATTAATCTAAATATCACATTTTAGCAATATGGAGCTAACTGAGGCAATAGATTAAACTTCAGAAAACTCTATCTCCCCAGTATTTCATATTTTAGGCTCTACCGCCAGAGGGCCTTTTTAAAAGCTCCCATAATTGAGCCATCCTTCCCAAAAACCAGACATCTATCAACTAAGCGGGCGGCTTCGGTGTCAAGGTTAATGGGGGTTCTAACGACTGACTACAGCCCGACCGCCTGCGTGGCATAGCGCAGCGCCTTGGCAACACCTTTTCCGTTACAAATGTTAGAAAAAGTCTTGCTGTTAATCAACCCCCTCATTTTATAGCAGCCCACCCAGCTTAAGCTTTTTTGCTTTCTAGTGCCCAGCGAGTTAACTCTGTCCGGTTGTGGAGACCGGTTTTGCCTAGCATATTGCTGACGTGGCTTTCAATAGTTCGCTGGCTGACATTCATCACCTCTGCGATTTGGCGGTTTGCCATTCCCTGCGCTAGCAACTGTACCACCTTTAACTCAGTGGGAGTCAATTCGACATTGCGTCGCGCTTTAATTTTGAGCCCGCTGTCAATACCTTCATTGCGGTGCCGAATCAAGCGGGATGCGGCTTTCAAAGAAGATTCTACTTGAGCTACCAGTTCTTCGGGTTCAAAAGGTTTAACTATATAAACATCAGCCCCCGTGCTCAAGCCTTTTACTCGGTCTGAGCTTTGACCTTTAGCAGATAAGAATAGAACAGGAATCCAGTTAGTGCGAGGGTCTTCTCTGATGTGCTTGACTAAAGTGTACCCATCCATTTCCGGCATCATCACATCGCAGATGATCAAGTCGGGAACTTCTTGTTCGAGTTTTTCCAGAGCGTGTCTGCCGTTTTCTGCTGTAATGACGTTATAACCCCGAAACTCTAAGTAATCCTTGACTAGCAAGATCAAGTTGGGGTCGTCGTCAACCAGCATCAGCCTTTTTTGCTCTCCTGAATTATTTTCCTTTGTCATGTTAATTCCCGCTAAAGTATTCCGCTGGCTTGCTTGTTTTCACTCCGGTGTTTTCTGGCCGTCCCCCCTTATCCCCTGCGGGGGTTTGGAGGACGGTGATGGGGTGAAGGCATTGCGGTGAGGGGAAAGCGGGGCGGGTATTACCGCTTCCGAACCTGTGGTTGATGCCCGTTTGTGAATGTCTTGCGACTAGGAACGGAGCCAAAACCTGTGATGGGCGATCCTGTAACGATCGACCTTAATTGATTGGAGACTGTCTGGGAGAGCCTTAGTTATATTTAATCTCGATCGGTTTAATTGCAGGTTGATGCCCCGGTTTTAAATGATACTTCTGATATAGAGAGATTTAAGCAGACTCCATACTTACGTGTTTAACTTTTTCTAGTGTAGTTTAGTAAACTGCCTAGTGGCTACCACTGAGAAACTTTTTAGGCAAATGCCACGCTTTTTTCAACTGTCACAGGTGCGATCGACCGGATACTGAAAGGTTTCAGATTCTCATCCTTAAATTTAACACTTTACATATAACCCTGTACTTTTAACAGCGTTATACCGAAAAATTGGGTTCCGTCAGAGTTGTTACTGGCAAAGGATGAGTCAAGAAAGCGTATTCTTGAACCACCTTTGAGTTTAAGAGATGTTCTTGAATAATTCTCTCAATGACCGGAGGCGTAACGTCGCGATACCAAACTCCGTCTGGATAGACTACCATGATTGGCCCTTGAGTACAAACTCGTAGGCAATTGGCTTTGGTACGAAAGATGCAGGTAGGCCGTGAGACACTGGGCCGATCCAATCCCAGTTCTTGCAAGCGTTTTTTGAGGTAGTTCCATGCTTCGAGACTGGCGGCGCGATCGCAGCACTTGGGCACGGTTTGGTCGGCACAGATAAAAATATGTCGCTCTATGTGAGCCAGTCCCAGGCTTTCCACACACACCCTCAAGTCTTGAGAGCAAGATTCATCCTGATTTTCTGACATCTGAATTCCTTGGTAAATAGATTTTAAATTTTACCTCACTCCCCCACTCTCCCCCTCTGGGACTCTCCCATTCTCCGCCACTTTCCGACTCTCCCACTCCTTCTGGGTTCGGGAACCCGTACAGACACGCAAGTTGCGATCGCCCCTGACTAAAGCTAAATTAGCACTCAGGAGTCGAGAGTGCTAATATGTCAGTGTAAGTATTCAGTCGTTGCTTTCATAGCGACCTCTGACCACTGACTAACGACAATCTGTAATCAGGAGATTTATTTATGGCAGCAGTATCACTGAGTGTTTCTACCGTTAAACCACTAGGCGAGCGCGTGTTCGTCAAAGTCAGCGCTAGCGAAGAAAAAACCGCCGGCGGCATCCTTCTGCCCGACACAGCCAAAGAAAAGCCCCAAGTAGGCGAAGTCGCGGCTGTGGGCCCCGGCAAGCGCAATGACGACGGTCAGCGCGTTGAAATGGAAGTCAAAGTCGGCGACAAAGTTCTCTACTCGAAGTATGCAGGCACCGACATCAAACTCGGCACCGACGAATACGTCTTGTTGGCAGAAAAAGATATTCTGGCGATCGTTAACTAATTAATCATTAGTCATTAGTCATTAGTCATCAGTCATTAGTTCGATCGCAAACAACGCAAACAAACTAATGACCAAGGACAAATGACCGCCATCCAAAAATCCCAAATCTTAAACCCAAAACCCCCAAAAAACTATGGCTAAGCGTATAATCTACAACGAAAATGCACGTCGCGCCCTCGAACGCGGTATGGACATTCTCGCCGAAGCAGTAGCAGTCACCCTCGGCCCCAAAGGCCGTAACGTAGTTCTCGAAAAGAAATTCGGAGCTCCTCAAATCGTCAATGACGGCGTTACTATCGCCAAAGAAATCGAACTAGAAGACCATGTAGAAAATACAGGCGTTGCTCTAATTCGTCAAGCCGCTTCCAAAACCAACGACGCAGCAGGCGACGGCACCACAACTGCTACCGTTCTCGCCCACGCAATGGTCAAAGAAGGCCTGCGGAACGTAGCTGCTGGTGCAAATGCGATCGCCCTCAAACGTGGTGTTGACAAAGCAACCACCTTTTTGGTAGAAAAGATTGCCGAACACGCCAAACAAGTAGAAGATTCTAAAGCCATCGCTCAAGTCGGCTCCATCTCCGCCGGCAACGACGACGAAGTTGGCCAAATGATTGCCAACGCCATGGACAAAGTGGGCAAAGAAGGCGTGATTTCCCTTGAAGAAGGCAAATCCATGACCACCGAACTCGAAATCACCGAAGGGATGCGCTTCGACAAAGGCTACATTTCGCCTTACTTCGTTACCGACACCGAACGGATGGAAGCGGTGCTTGACAACCCCTTCATCTTGCTGACAGACAAAAAAATCGGCATGGTACAAGACTTAGTACCAGTGCTCGAACAAGTAGCACGTTCTGGAAGCCCGCTGCTGATCATTGCAGAAGACATTGAGAAAGAAGCTCTAGCCACCCTCGTTGTCAACAAACTGCGCGGTGTGCTCAATGTAACTGCTGTCAAAGCACCTGGTTTTGGCGATCGACGCAAAGCCATGTTAGAAGATATCGCCGTATTGACCGGCGGTCAACTAATCACCGAAGATGCCGGTTTGAAACTGGAAAACACCAAGCTGGAAATGATCGGCAAAGCCCGCCGCGTCACCATCACCAAAGACAGCACCACAATTGTTGCCGAAGGTAATGAAGTCGCAGTCAAATCTCGCTGCGAACAAATTCGTCGTCAAATGGACGAAACCGAATCTTCCTACGACAAAGAAAAACTGCAAGAACGCTTGGCCAAATTGGCTGGTGGCGTTGCAGTCATCAAAGTCGGCGCTGCGACTGAAACCGAAATGAAGGATCGCAAACTGCGTTTAGAAGATGCGATCAACGCCACCAAAGCTGCTGTGGAAGAAGGCATCGTTCCTGGTGGCGGTACAACTTTGGCTCACCTAACTCCTCAATTGGAAGAGTGGGCTAATGCCAACCTGAAGGGCGAAGAATTGACCGGTGCATTGATTGTTGCCCGTGCTTTGGCTGCTCCTCTGAAGCGGATTGCTGAAAATGCTGGTTTGAATGGCGCTGTCATCGCTGAGCGCGTCAAAGAAAAGCCATTCAACGTTGGTTTCAACGCAGCGACAAATGAGTTTGTCGATATGTTTGAAGCTGGTATCGTTGACCCTGCGAAGGTGACTCGTTCTGCTCTGCAAAATGCCGCATCTATTGCTGGTATGGTGCTGACAACCGAGTGTATCGTCGTTGACAAGCCTGAGTCCAAGGAAGGCGCTAGCGCTGGTGCTGGCGGCGGCATGGGCGGCGGCGACTTCGATTATTAATCGATAGTTTGATGGGGCGGGCTTTAGGGCCCGCCTTTTTCGTATGACGTGTCTACTGGTAATGACAGCTAATTTTTTTTAGGGCCTGACTGATATACTAAGAATGAGTGAGTATCAGTAAAGCGATCGCATCGCAAGAGGTCAGGCCAATGTCAGCCACCATCACAATTAGCCCCAGCGAAATTCGGCAGATATTTCAGCCCCGCACGTCCAGCGCTTCAAGGTTTTGGGAATTGGCTCAAAAAGCAAACAATTTAGCTGTAATAATTGAATACGGTTGGGAAAAAATTCCTGGTGAAACGCAAGAATTACTCAAAATTTTTGCCTATGCTTTTATTGAACCGCCTCAAGGAATTAAAGAGAGGTTGCTTAAATTTGTGGGGATTTTTTATTTGGCTATCGCTTTACCTTGGATTCTGCTTAAAGGTGAATTCGATAGTTATGTAGCTTATAAGAATGCTTTTGACAGAATTGTTAATGCGATTTTGAGTGAAGTAGAACGGGAAGATATGGCTTATCAAAAAGCACTATCTGAAGCCCTGGAAGAGACTTTTACAGAGTGGGAAACTAGCTCGGCGATGACGGCCGAGGAGGCCTGTGAACGAATCAGAGCAATTTCAAATCAAGCTCTCGAATAACTTTGAGAGAATTCAGCAAAAACTGATAGAACATTCTTAATTGCCTAAATCGTTGTCTTCAGAGACTGCCAAATTTTTAGTCATCAGAAAACGGTTATGAGGTTGATAACCGACTCTGTGATAAAGACGCTGTGCATCGGGATTTTCAAAATCTACTTCCAGATGAAGAGCTTGGACTCCCAAAACTCGGCAGGTATCTTCTGCAAATGCTAAAGTCTGAGTTCCAATGCCTTGTCCGCGATACTTGGGTCGGATATAAAACTCGTCAATAAACGCATCTCGTCCTCGGTATTCCAAACTGTAACCCAGCGTCAAAATAATATAGCCGATTGCTTCATCTTCTTTCTGAATTAGCCACACTTGTCCCAAAGACGCATCAGCCAAAAGATTTGCTAGGACATCACGATCGACTTTTTCGTCGAATGCCAATTTTTCTATTTTATGAAACTCTTGCACGAGTTCTAAAAGCAGCGTCAGATCGGAAATCTCTGCAACTCGGTAGTTAATGGTCATAATACATCCTCAAAACTCGACAAGCGATCTACCGCTGCGTGCTGTACCAGTTTAGCAGCGTAAGTTATCAAATGCTATCCAGGCTCGATCGCACTACAGGTAATGATGTCCGATCGCACTAGAAGTACGATCGCCCTATGTGCGTGTAAAATTGACTAAAATCTAAATATTTACTCGTTACCAGGCTCTGCCTGGTAACGCATATCCGGAGGCTCTGCCTCCATTGTCGCAGCACATAGAGTAGGGTGCGTCAGTTGCGTAACTCCCACATCAAAAAAATCATCTCAAGTGTAGTAATAAATATGAATTTTCCCAGAATCTTTGCAGACTTTCATAATGCTGATGAACAAAGTCGCCTTCGTCTGAATTGTGTTGGTACAATTGAAGATTTAAGTCGCCAAAATATTAAATTTCAAAATGGTCAATTGCTCACCCTGTATAGCGAAGAATTAGAAGTGGATGGCGTGGTGCAATATTCTGAAGAGGAAAGTCTTTGGGTTGCAGCAATTGATTGGGAGCAAATTAGACAAGTAGAGGATATGCTTCTTCAAGCAATCGTCTAGTTATGGCTTGCTAAATATTTGATAAAATAAATCTAATGACAGCTAAACTAACTTGTATTATTCAGTCTTATGGCTCGTACTAATCTCTTAGAGACTCGGACTACTAGCTTCGGAGACTTAATCGGCAATGGCAAAATCTATCGAGTACCGCCATTCCAACGCGATTATTCTTGGACGGAGGAGAACTGGGAAGACCTCTGGCAAGATATTTTGATGCTGCACAATAACCTCAGTGTTAGCCATTACATGGGAGCAATTGTGCTACAAAGCTCGGCTACTGCTGACAAAGAATTTACAGTCATCGATGGTCAACAGCGATTAGCCACTCTCAGCATTATTGCCGTTGCTGTGATTGAAAAAATCCGACTGCTGGTAGAGCAAAATGTTCAGCCTGAAGCCAACCGAGAACGGCAAGAAATTCTCAAGCGTACCTATCTGGGCGATCGAGATCCGCGTTCTCTCCGTTACTCTAGCAAACTATTTTTAAATGAAAACAATGATGATTTTTATCAAAGCAATTTGGTCAATCTCAGAAAGCCGTTAAATATCCGATCGCTCTCGAAATCCAATCAACTACTATGGCAAGCTTTCGATTACTTTTCCCAAGAACTAGAAAAAATGCCTGACATATTTCAGGATGGAGAAAAGCTAACTGCTTTTCTTGGAGATACTGTTGCCCAGCGACTACTTTTTATCCAAATTAGCGTCGAAGATGAACTGAATGCTTACACTGTTTTCGAGACACTAAATGCTAGGGGATTAGAGCTAACTTCTACTGATTTGTTAAAAAATTATCTGTTTTCACTGTTTCAAGGCCCAGACGATTTAAAAGCAGCTCAGCGACAGTGGAAGCGCATTATCAATATGGTTCAGATGGAGGAGTTTCCCGCATTTTTGCGATACTATCTCAGTCTAAATTATTCCAGAGTGCGACGCGAGCGCTTATTTAAGTTAGTTCGAGAATCTGTCAAAAATGCTCAACAAGCTTTTGACTTGCTTGACAAACTTGAGAATTTTAGCAGCTTATTTGTAGCTCTTGGTAGTCCGAATGATGAATTTTGGCGCGATACTCCGCAGAATCAACCATATATTCGCGCGTTAAACTTGTTTCGGGTCAAGCAGGTATATCCAACCCTATTTGCTGCTTATCAGAGATTCTCGGCTGAAGATTTTACTCGCTTGCTAAAGCTTGTAGTTGCTATTTCCTTCCGCTACAGTATCGTTAGCAGCTTGAATCCCAATGAATTAGAATTGCTTTATAATAACGCTGCGCTCGACATTACTAGCGGCAAAATAACGGGTATGCGACAGGTGTTTGATGCACTGCGTCCGGGGTATGTTAAGGATGAAAAATTTCAGCAGGACTTTGCTTTGCTTTCTCTGTCTACAAAAGGTCAAAAGCGTAAGTTAGTTCGTTACATTTTTTGCAACCTAGAGGCAGATGAATCTGGCATTGAGGTAAATGAAGATAGTTTTTCTATAGAACACATTTTGCCGGAAGTACCAACAGATGACTGGCGACAAAATTTCACTGATGTCCAGATAGAGGAAATGGTTTACCGTCTTGGTAATTTAAGTCTTTTAGAACCTTCTTTTAATCGCGATATTGGACAAAAAAATTATCAGATAAAACGAGAAAAATATCAGCAGAGTGTTTATGCTTTGACAAAGAACATCTTGGCAGAAGATTGGACGCCAGATGCGATCGCAGCCCGTCAGAGGAATTTAGCACGGCGGGCAGTTCATATTTGGCAATCAGATTTTTCTTGATTTTTTAATCTGGTGACTTCACCATTGTCGAATCTCTGGCAATTCTTGACTATCTTGAGTCGAGACTGTGTTGACATTCTTTGAAGGTTTGTTGGACGATCGCCCTTTTTTCGGTAGCAACACTTTAACATATGCTGAATGTGTTGCTGGTACTGTCGTGCCTCTGCTACCCTGGGTTGATGTGTCCATAGACGGATATCCTAAAATTCAAGCTTGGTGCGATCGGCTAATCTCCCGTCCCTCATTCCAGCAAACCCAATTCACCAAAGCAGACTTGGCGGCTTTCGCATCAAGGAGACAAAAATTTCTCGAACAATCTCCAGCATAATGAATAAATTAATTGTCAAGGAATCGCTCTTTTTCCTAGCTGTTTTCACCTGCATCCAACTTCCGATTGTAGCAATGGCGCAGCCCGCAACTCGATCGAACTACGAATCAATTAACGTCAAACAGTTCCTGGGCGATCGCCAAATTACAGTTTCCACTCCCAAAGATATCGCAGCTAAACTCTTTAGCAGCGATCGAGAATCTGAAGGCAGAAAAAGCGATGCAATTTCGGTGGAATATCCCCTGCGAGAAACAGCAGTAATTGTACATACAGTTATTGGTTTAGCTGACGATTCTGTCGCTGGAATGCGCCACCGTATCGAACTTGCATTCAAGCAAAATAAGTGGGAAATTGTCTGGATAGGCAGACAATCAAAGTGTCAGCCAAATCGCGGGCATCAAAATTGGGCGGCGGGTCGTTGTAAGTAGGAAAAATGATAGATTTTAGCTCGCCAATCCCCCGATCTTCACCGTGGGAGCAATCTAAAATCTAACATCTAACATCGCACAACGATCGCAGAAAATTCTGGTTAAGCAAATCTCCGCCGCAACAGAGGTTGAATGCTCAACAATGCTACTGCATCAAAGGCTAGCAAGACTAACAACGCTCCTCCAAAACTAACATTACCCCAGGGAGCTTGCATGACGACACTTGCTAGGGACCAATCGCTGTGGAGGTACAAATAGCGGATCGGTTCGATCGCATAACTGAGAGGATTGAGAGTCACCACAACTTGCAACCACTCTGGCATAAAGGACAGCGGCGCGAGGGCTGTGCTGGCAAATAATAGTGGTAAGTTAGTAACAAAAATTACCGCAATTAATTCTACGTGACCGGGAAGAGCGAAGGCTAAACCGAGACTCAAACCCGTGACTCCCAAAACTAACAACAGGACTATGAGGGCGATCGCGCCTAGTCCGGCAATTCCCGGCAATCCAGCGCCCAAAAACGCTCCAGCCGTGACTATTGTGCCAGTTTGGATGAAACTGAGGGTGACGATAAAAATAGCTGAAGCTAGGACGATGGAGAATCGGGAAGCTAGGGGCGCGACTAATAGGCGGTTGAGAAATCCGAATTCGCGATCGAACATAATCGGTAAACCAGCATTCAGCGCCCCGGCAAAAGCTGTAAAAACAATCACACCAGCGCCGAGAAATTGTCCGTAATTCTCGCTTTCGCCGAACAAGCCAGCGGGAGCATTTTCAAACAGCGCGCCGAACAAAACCAACCACATCAGCGGCTGAATAATGCCTGCAACTAGCGTCGAGGGGCGACGCTGCAATTGAATAAACAGGCGCTTGGTTAAGGCGAGTGTTTCTTGGATGAAGTCGCCCAGCAGGGAACTCGAAGTGTCAGCGGATGGCGTGGCGAGTGGCCGCTGCTGGTTGAGGTTGGGGGATGTAACAGTACCGCTCATAATTGTTGATAAAATTTAACTATCTTTAGGGTAGCAAGTCTGGAGGGATTGGTGGTGTTGGGCGGGCGATCGGTCTTTGTGTAGAGTTTTGGTAAACTGAATATCATGTTACCTGTCTAATTAGTTGATGACTGGCATTAACCGCGAACTAACACCAGACGCTAGAAATAGTTTATTTAACAAACATCTTCCCGGTACGTCACAGGTGGAACGACTGCTAAGGAAAGAGGGAAAAGCTCATATTTTTAATGACAGAGCTACACTAGATGCAGTGGCGGAGGCTATTATTGAGAGAGGATATCTGACAGGGGTTGAGGATGAAACCGATGACTACGAACGTTATGGACTCTACTTTGATGATGCGATCGGCTATCAAGTTAGAGCAGATGGTAGTCGCATTCCCCTTTATTACGCTGAAATAAAAATTATCAAAGGAACAGATAAATATCATGTTATCCCACGCACCAGACCTCGCCGAACAAGTTAATGATTGGGAATTTATCGAATTGTGGGTAGATCCGATTGTTTTTCCGCCTCGAATTTTGATGTTAGTGAGTGGAAAGAAGGGAGAATTTTGTATTTATGACCCATCAGCAAACTATAAGTCTCTGTTTGTAAGTTCAAGCTATGATGAGACTCATTCATGGCTTTTGGAAGATGAATATGAGCGCTGCGATGGTCGGCTTTTGGCGGAGGAAATTGCTTGATTTTTGCAGAGGAGATATTGTGGTAAAATTTAGAATAAGTTCTCATTAACCCTACTGGATATGCTACATTGAGTAGGAAGAATTTGGCAAAAAAATGTCTTGTACTTTCACGGCAATTGTTTATTGGGAAGAGGATGTTTATGTAGCCGAGTGTCCTGAAGTGGGAACGGCTAGCCAAGGAGAAACGATCGCAGTAGCTCGATCGATTAACCAGCAACTATCGGAGTGTTTGATTTATGCTAATTGAGAAGATCGTTCAAGAACTACAAGACATTCCCGAAGACAAACTTGCAGAAATATATGACTTGATTCACTACTTTCGCCTCGGATTAGGACGAGAACAGCCACAGCCTCGCACGCCCGGTTTACTGACAGGAAAACTCGGTGATGCTTTTTTTGAACCCCTACCATTCGAGGAGCTCGAACAATGGGAATAAGCTATCTCATTGACACCCATATCCTGTTGTGGTGGCTCTTTGACGACCCCAAACTCAATGCCCAATGCCGCGACATCATTCGCAACCCAGATTTTAATATCATTGTCAGCACTGTTTCAGCCTGGGAAATAGCCACCAAATATCGCATCAGTAAACTTCCCGAAGCCAAACAGATTGTCGGGGAATATTCGCAAATCCTCCACCGATCGCAATTTATCGAACTAGCTATAACTTCAGCCCATGCCCTTCGCGCTGGCAGCCTGCCTATTCCCCACCGCGATCCGTTTGACCGGATGATTATGGCACAAGCTGAACTCGAAAATTTACCAGTTATTACCTACGATACAGCTTTTCATACGGGACTGATTGAAGTTATTCCCGCCGCCGAATCAAGAGCATGAGCATGGAAAGGGCGATTCCCTACGGGATAGCTCCGCTTCACGTACTTTTTAGCGATCGCAGACGAAAGAGAGTTAATGGGGATGGGATAAGGGCGATCGCACTTGGGTTAAGTAAGGGCGATCGCACTGCTATTGTTATAAGCTACTAGCTAGCAAAAATATTATCTTGCTCAGTCTCATCAATCAAAGGTTCATGTTGTTCCCCACAAACAGGGCATGATAAATTACGCTCCCAATTGGCTCCGTACCAACGCAGAATAGATGGTGAATTAAAATTATACTCCATCTTTGGCCAAGTGGCATAAGTATTCTCTCGACGATTACCCCAAATGTAAAAGTCTGCTACCAAATCTTCTTCTAATGAACTAATGCCACTTGCTTTACCTCGTGAAAGCTCTACCAAAGCCAATTTAACAATCATGTTAGAGATAGGCAGAATATCAGAAGCAAGACCAACCTGAATTGTAGCTTTTACTTCCTCATCGGGAACATAAGCAGGACTTTCAGAGCGAGATTGTCTAAACTGAGATATTTCCTCTTGGCGACTCTCCAAAAAATCCTTAGTGAAAACGCAGCCTAAGCAAGGGCCTTGATGAGGACGTACTCTCAAAACATCACCACCACAAGCACGAGTTAACGCTCTGCCAAAAATAGTGGTAATTTTGTACTCAAGAGCTATGCTATTGAGGTTAAAACGGCTTCTATCATTATCAGTTCCAGCAATAATTAAATCACAATCTTTCAGAAGAAGTTTAGTTTCCTCAAGCTTCTGATTGATGTCCAATTCAGCCGTTTGTACGTGGATATATGGGTTTTTTCCATACAACAAATCTCTGACAGCTTTAGTCTTGTAGCGACCTAAATCTCCAGTGCCACAAATATGCCTAGCAACATTTTCTAGCTCTAGGCGGTCAAAATCTATCAAGACAAAATTGCCCACGCCTGCTTTAGCAAGTTCTAGTGCTACAGTTGAGCCACCACTGCCTAATCCAACAACTCCTATTTTACAATTTTCAAGCACTGAAGTCTCTAACAAACCTTTACTGCGAGAGTAAAGTTCTGAACGTTCAGGAATAAATTTAACGATTCCTTCGTGAAATTCCCCTTCTGAGTTGCCAATAAAAACTCGATGGGGTAATACATTATCCTGAATAGCAAACAAGACAATTACAGAAGTATTAACAGGGCGACTGACTCGGTTGCCAAACATGGTATTGTAAATTTGAGTGGCAACAGCAAAGCCAGTTTCACCCTCTGGCATCGTAGTTAAAAAATGAATTGCTGAGGTACACGGATAACCAGAAAACTGCGTTTTAGGTCGAGATGTATAAACATGAAATACATCACCATCATCAAAACCAAATGCAACAGATTCAAACCTATCTACTTGAGATTGTAGAAAGTTACGAAAAAGAGTCTGCACTTGGTCTTCGTGCATATAAACTAATTGGAAATTCATCATAATTAACCTCGGAAGAAACCATCTTCTGCAATTTGACTGGCAACTACAGCATCGGGACTAGGAGCTCGCTCAGACGGTCTCTTCACTACCAACTGACCAGTTGTTGGATCGAACATAAGCTGTTGATCTGAAGGGGTTCCTCCTTCTTGAACGGTTCTTTCTAGGTGGCGGGTTACATCTTGAGAGTTGGTCATGAGTTTTATACCTGTTTATGGTTTGATGAGTTTATTGCATATGAGGAAGAAAACTATCTATAGCTTGCCCTGTTCTTCTGTGTCCTTCCAGTGCTTCGAGCCAGATTCTACCTTTCAGCACAACTAAGTACACAGTTAAATTAGGCAACCACTCTCTGTAATGACAAATCTTGACATATCCATCTCTTGGATCTAAGGTGTGCATAGTTCCACTTAGTCCATATTCTTTTAAGTCTTTTCCACGATATCCCCTACAAGGATAGGGTGATGTCACGACCATATCAGGTCGAGAGTTGGGAAAATCGGACGGTACATAAACTCGAAGAGTGTATACGTTACCAGCATTAGTGCAAACATTACCTTCAACTCGTGTATTGTTAGAATCTCCTGGATTAATCCAACTAAAGCTGGGAAAATACTTTTTAAGTATTTGCCGTTCTACTTGTAAGCGTTGTTGTTGCAATTGAGTCCATGTCATAGTAATCCTTACCTTCTATTATAGTAACGATTAATGCAATCTTCAACTTGCTCGAAATGAGGGGGATTACCATGCCAATCTTGCACAGCAAATGTTTCATTATTAACCTTAAGCTTAGGTGAAGATTGCGGAAAATCTTCTGGAAAATCTGCACGCCAGCGATCTACATTCCCATTTTGAGCTTGGTACTCAAAGGTTAAATAAATTCGCTGTTCATTTGTTCGAGACATTTCGCATTGTTTAAATTTTCTCTGGATTTTGTCGAATATTTCTTTCAGTATGGCTTGACCTTGTTGACTGCTGTACCATAGTTTATCAGATACTTCTATCGGCTCTGTTGTTACCAAAGGTTCATGTTCAAGAGTTGTTTCGTCAACAGTCCAATTTTTTGAAGGACGAGAATTTATTCGGTTTAATTCATTTCTCCATTTCAAATTGGAGCGAATAGGACTTTCCCCAGGCAAAACTACCCATGCACCAGCTTGATAATTAGCTTGGTGGCTGGAATACAAAAAACAGCCAACATTGACATTCCATTTTTTCAGGATTCCTGAATTAGAACGTATGTTGGCAATGCAAAGCAGGAACCTTGGAAAATTGTATCTTTGTAATGCCCGAATCACGGTATTACTATCTCCTCCACTTGGTTCCGCTAATCCCATTTGGTGGTGAGAATGCCACTCACCAATATGTTGTAATCCATGCTTGTTCCTGAGAATCTCTCCAGCTTTAATCAAATGCTCTCTATCTTGATAAAAGCTCATCTCATTGTGTCGGCTACCTGGCCCTGGCCCAAGGACATACTGAACTACTGGTGCTCCTGAATGAGTCCAAAATCCAAACAAGTCTCCACCTGTTTCTAAGTTAGGATACTCTTCAACCCATCCAGCAATCCGGTCTAGTTCTTCCTCGTAGATGAGGGTTTTAAATTGAGAGTGTGTTTTTGTTCCGTGCATTTTGCTTTTCGGCTAGTTGGTTATATTTATAGACGAAATATGCGTTGAGTCTGTGATTACCAAAAAAATTCACAGATTTGCTTTATAGGTATCTATCATAAGCACTATTTTTTTGATTGTCTAGTCATAAAATATCAGAAAATATCCTGAATATTTGCGATAATTTTTATCATAAAATATCATTTTTTATCACAAATATCATAAAACATCATCAAAGTCTGATATGATACCGAGATCATACGCACCTAATTGACTATGGACATTAAGGAAGTCTTGAGATTGGCTGAAGACCTGGTTTTAGCCAAAACCGGCAAACACTTAGACAATCTCCAACACGCAGTATTGCTCGCTACTTGGCAAGGTAAAAGATACTCCCAGATTGCTAAAGAATATTACTGTACTGAAAGTCATGTTGCTAATGTCGCTTCAAAATTATGGCAACTTATGTCAAAGAAATTAGATAAAACTGTAAATAAATCAAACTTTCGATCGACAATGGAGAGGTATGAATTTTCTAAAGTTTCAAATTTTGGTGATTTTAATTTTATACAAAACAAAGGTAACATCAACGTTTGCACAGAAACTTTACACCATAAACAAGACTCACCCCCCACACAAAACCCAAATGAAGACGATACCCAACAAAAACCCCGACTCGATTTAAGAGATGCACCGGAGATCAAAACCTTCTACAACTACCCCAACTCACCCCTCACCGCCCTCGAAAATACGATCGCACACCAAAACTGCCGCCTCCTCACCATCACAGGCATGGCAGGCACCGGCAAAAGCGCGATCGCCCGTAACCTCATCCCCCAAATTCAAACTCAGTTCGATCGCATCATCTGGCGCAGTCTCCGCACCTCCCCACCCCTAGAAACCACCCTCAAAAATATTATTCAATTCCTCTCAAATCAAAACCCCCCCAACCCCCCCTTACCAAGGGGGGGCGAAGAGCGACAAACCCCCCTCTTACCAAAGGGGGGCGAAGAGCGACAAACCCCCCTCTTACCAAGGGGGGGCGAAGGGGGGGGTTTTCCCCGCCAACACCGACGATCAATTATCAATCCTAATAGAAACATTGCGCGAAAATCGCTGTCTGATCGTACTCGATGACGTGCAACAAATTCTCAGCAGCGGGCAACTTGCAGGACATTACAAACCCGGATATGAAAATTACGGAACCCTATTTAAACTCATCGGCGAAATTCCCCACAATAGCTGCTTAATCCTCAATAGTTGGGAAACTCCCTCAGACATCCTCACATTCACCGACGATAATTCAGCAGTATGTTTATTGCAGTTAACTGGTTTAGGTGAAGCAGCAACCGAAATTCTTAGAGAAAAAGGTTTATTAGATGAAGAACAATGGCCAGAATTGATTGAGCTTTATCAAGGTAATCCCCTTTGGTTAAAATTAGTCGCTCAAACTATTAACAACTTATTTAGCGGTAGAGTATCTCAATATTTAAGTTATCAACCCGTATTTTTAGGTGACGAATTGACACCGATATTCCAGCAGCACTATCAGCGGTTGTCGGAAATAGAAAAACAGGCGATCGCCCTAATCAGCCATGAAAATGAACCTGTTTCCTTTACCCTATTGATGTCAAAATGTCAAGGTTCGCAGGTCGAATTATTTAAAGCAATTCAATCTTTAGACAGACGGGGCATCATTGCAAAATTGAGCTGTGAATCTGAAACGATTTTCACGATTCCACCTGTGTTAAAACAATATGTTAAGATGATTTTTTGATCTTATACCATTTTCATAAAGTCCTACTACAGATGTAGTTCAAAGCCCCCCCTTGGCAAGGGGGGGTTGGGGGGGTAGATATGTAGCGCTACTTTATGAAATTGATATTACTCCATTTCTGCCATTTCCTCGACTTCAATGGACTGCAATTGACTTGGAGTTGCGGGAATAGCTGCAATGATTGCATCAATTACTTTGGCGACTGGCAGAATCTGCATCCCCAAATCTGGCACTGGTTGATTCTTGGGAATAATTGCTCTTTTAAAACCTAGTTTCGCGGCTTCTCTCAACCTTAATTCTAATTGAGAAACAGGGCGAACTTGTCCCCCTAAACCGACTTCTCCTAGTAACACTGTCCTGGCATCAACTATGCGATCGCGAAAACTGGCTACAACAGCGATCGCCACTGCCAAATCCGCCGCCGGTTCTTCTACCTTCAACCCTCCCACGGATGCTACAATTGTATCTAATTTCGACAGGGGAATCCCAACTCTTTTTTCCAAAACTGCTAAAATTTGCTGCAATCTACTATTATCCACTCCGGTGGTAGAACGGCGGGGGGAACCAAAACTTGCAGGGCTGACTAAGGCTTGAATTTCTACTAAAATTGGTCTCGTTCCTTCGCAAGTCACTGTCGTTGATGTACCGGGGGAAAACTCGTCCCGATTTCCTAAAAATAACTCCGATGGATTGTCTACTTCTCGCAATCCCTCGGCTACCATTTCAAAGACTCCGATTTCATGAGTTGCACCGAAACGGTTTTTCATCGATCGCAACAGTCGATGGGAAGCAAAGCGATCGCCCTCAAAATATAGTACAGTATCTACTAAATGTTCCAAGACCCTCGGCCCGGCTAAACCTCCATCTTTGGTAACGTGACCTACAATAAATAACGTAATATTTTCTCTTTTTGCCACCTGCATCAAAGCCGAGGTACATTCCCGCACCTGAGCCACCGATCCTGGTGCTGATGTTAAACTAGCAAAATAAATAGTCTGGATACTGTCAATAACTGCTACATTCGGTTTTAGGGCTTCCAACTCCCGCAACACAACTTCTAAATCCGTCTCTGGAAGTAAGTAGAAATTATCGGCTGAATGATCCTCAGAATCAGTTGGATCAGCCCCGTTATTAGCGTGTCCGTTACTGTCAGATAAATCAGAGTTCTTACTTGACAAATCAACCGGATTAGCGACTCCCAAACGTTGCGATCGCAATTTCACCTGCTGGCCAGACTCCTCGGCACTTACATACAGTATGCGATCCTTGCGCGCCAACTGATTTGCCACCTGCAACAACAGCGTCGATTTCCCAATCCCCGGTTCCCCCCCAATCAATACCAGGGAACCGGGAACAATACCACCTCCCAACACGCGATCGAACTCAGCATAGCCCGAAGGCCAGCGAGATTGAGTTTGGTCAGCAATCTGCGATAATCTAAAAGATACCCTGGGTTGACCCTTGGATTTATCAGGAGGTGCACCGCCTGCTGCCTTAGTCGTTACCCCAGTCAAACCAGCCCGTGGTACGGCAATGGTAGATTGTTCTACCTGCTCGTCGAAAGAATCCCACTTCTGACAGCTAGGACATCTGCCAAAATATTGTGGCGACTCATACCCACATTCCCGACAAATATATTGTATTCGAGGTTTTGGCATTGTTTACTATGATAAATAATTGCCGAACACATTCTTTCCAAGTCTGAACTAAAGCAATCATAAAGCTTTCAGAGCGATCGCCACAGGCGGATCAGTTTGTGTCTTAATAATAGAGTACAAAAAATAAACATTATCTCGAATTTAACTTAAGGAGTGTTGAGTAACTTGGAAAACCATAAAGAAAAAATTCTGGTAGTCGATGACGAAGCCAGCATCCGGCGGATTCTGGAAACTCGCCTTTCCATGATTGGCTATGATGTTGTCACCGCAGCCGACGGTGAAGAAGCTCTCGATATATTTCGCAACACCGAACCAGATTTAGTGGTTTTGGACGTGATGATGCCAAAGCTGGATGGCTATGGGGTTTGTCAGGAGTTGCGGAAGGAATCTGATGTGCCTATTATCATGCTAACTGCTTTGGGAGATGTAGCCGATCGCATCACTGGTTTAGAATTAGGCGCAGACGATTACGTCGTCAAACCTTTTTCTCCCAAGGAACTAGAAGCTCGCATCCGTTCGGTACTGCGCAGAGTTGACAAAAACGGCGCTTCGGGAATTCCCAGTTCGGGAGTCATCCAGGTAACGAATATTCGGATTGACACCAACAAACGCCAAGTTTATAAAGGTGACGAACGGATTCGGCTCACTGGTATGGAATTCAGCTTGTTAGAGCTGCTTGTCAGCCGTTCTGGAGAGCCTTTTTCGCGATCGGAAATTTTGCAGGAAGTTTGGGGATATACGCCTGAGCGCCACGTAGACACCCGTGTAGTGGACGTTCACATCTCTCGCTTGAGAGCCAAGTTAGAGGATGACCCCAGCAATCCTGAATTAATTCTCACCGCCCGTGGCACCGGCTATCTGTTCCAGCGCATTGTCGAACCTGGGGAAGTTGGTTAAAGTTTAGTCAGTTGTCAGTAGTCATTAGTCAGTAGCTAGTTGGCAGCAGTCAGCGGTTATTGGTTATTGGTTATCAGAAAAACCACAACTGTCAACTGCCAACTGTCAACTGCCAACTGTCAACTGCCAACTGCCAACTGCCAACTGCCAACTGCCAATTGACAAATGACAAAATCTGACCCAAATAGAGTTTTGCGGCAATTGCCCTTAGTTGCAGGAGGATTAGCCGGTACGCTGCTGATGGTCAATCGCTTGCTGACTGAGCAACTCACCGATTCTCAAGCTCGCTCCGATGCTCTGGGGGTAATTATCAGTGCTGTACTGATTTTAACAGGTTTGCTGTGGCAGCAGGTGCAAGCGCGATCGCCCGATTCAGTCCAACTCATTGGCGAAGAAGGTTTTGAATTTGCGCCGGATTTGCCGGATGTGGTGAAAATAGAATTGGCTTGGGCCTCCCGTTTGCTATTGACAAATACGGCCACAAGGGCGATCGTTATTTTATATCAAGGAAAAGTTCTATTGCGACGCGGCATTTTAGGAGTCAATCCCGAAGTTAAACCAGGCCCAATCTTGCAGCGAGTATTCGATAAAAACAAACCAGTTTATTTAGTAAATTTGAATATTTATCCCGGCAAAATTGAATTTGACTATTTACCTGAAAATACTCAAGGAGTTATCTGTCAGCCCATCGGCAATCAAGGCGTTTTAATTTTAGGTGCTAACGCGCCCCGCAGCTATACAAAACAAGATGAAAATTGGGTTGAAGGCATTGCCGACAAACTAGAACATACTCTTGGTCAGCATCTAAATTAGTAGTAAATACCAATATAGAGCCAACCGTATAATCTACTAAAATCAAGTGTAAAAAACAGAAATGTTACAAAAAAATCGCTGGAAAAATTGGAAAATGTTGCTTGGTATTGGTGTTCTGGTACTGGCAGTGTTGATTAGCATATCTGGGTTTTTAGGAGGGGAACCAGCTAATTTGCAAGGCGATTTGGAAAATGATAGACCAATCGACAAAATCACTGTTTTTTACTGGGCAGTGCTTTTTTACAATCATGGAGGTATGCCACTGACTGGCATAATTTTGCTGGTGGTGTTGGTGCTCATGGTTGTTCCATTGTATGAAGCAACGAAGAAGACAAATTCCTCTACTACCTGGGCTGCAATTGGGTTGTCTGTGCTAGCTTTGGCGATCGCGGTTTTCAGTCTTTTTTCACAGTTGTTTGTCGGCTACGATCACCTAGCCAGTGCTGAGTTTGACGGCTATAGATACAACTTAGGCTTGAGAACGGCAATTGACGGCGATAATTTTTATATCATTGGCAAATGCGATCGTTTCGGTATCCGCTGTGATTGCTACGCAGTTAGCCCTTTCGAGCCTAGTGACAATTCAGACGATTCTTACGAAAATTCGAGAACTCTCAGCCTTGAACGAGATGCTAAAACAAAAATTATTTATATTAAAACTGAAAATCGGAAGATTCCAATTTCAAAGTAGCGCGTTAAACTATACTAACTTGTTTTTCTTTCTGCTATTTAACCTTTAAACCAAGTTACTATGACTAACCCTATTTATCAGCTCGTCAGGTGCGCATTGCGCACCTGATATTTAACTCAAAACTTACAACTCAACACTACTATCGAGCCCAATCAGTACCGCGCCACAGCATAAAAAACAAAACGCTAGAAATCAGCGCCCCCAACAGCCACTTAATCGCATTTTTGAATAGCCCCAAGCGCTGATTTGACTGCACCACTGCGCTTTGGGCCTGCAAACGTTCCTTCGCCGGAGTAATTCTCGAAAGAATTTTAGTTTTCAATTCCTGGGGGTTTTGCGTATCCGCTGCTACTCCCAGGCGATTTAGTTCAGTTCCCAAATTCTTTAAGTCTTCGGGACTACCCTTATTCAGCCTTTCTTCCACTTGCTGCAACTGAGCTAATTGTTGGTTTGCTTGATTGGTAATCTGTTTATTGTTTTGATTGTTCACATAAATAGTGCCAAAAATCCCCAAGGGTAGCATTAACAGAAATACCAGGGCCAGTAACAGACAAATCCAAGACAAAAACTTCAAAAAGATGTCTTCCAAGCTTCTGCGATCGTAACCTTCTCCAAAAAATATGAGAGTCATGGCCAACAGAGGAACTGGTACTCGTTCTACCACAGCCCCAATCGTCTGCAATTCCCACACACGATTGCCAAAATTGGCTGGTATCAGAACAGCTATCGTATCTAATAATGACAAAATTAATAGACCGTAGCCAATCCAACGCAGCCTGTATATAGAAAAACCTTGCTCGCCTTGTATGTCATTCATAAAAAAAGTCCGGTAAGTGGGAAACTCAGCGTTTTTAGACCTGAGTTACTGACAAAATAATACGCCTGTTGTTAAGAACAATCTCTGTTGACTTGACTTAAGGTTCGGGAAATCTGGGCTGCCACCACCCATACCAAGAAACCCAAGCATTCTCTAGAATTTTCTTGGCATCTTCAGGCTTTGTTTGGTTCAAAGGTATAGACATTTGGGTCCACAAACAGCGCTGATCTTGAATATTTCCCTTACCCAATAGCCAAAACAAAATACGGTTGAAATTCCAGTCACGAGTATTTCGATTGTATCTAAACTGTTCGGCTGTCACTGTAGCACGGCCGCGGGGATTTATGCAGGAACTCAGGTATAGTCGATTTTGCTGGGGCAAAATTCCGTAAAAACCCACACCTTGAGTTTCTGCCAATGCTAGTTTACCAGGAGACGACTGGAGAATAGTATGTCCCTTCATCATATTTTCAACATCTCCGCTGGTTCCAACCACATAACGCATCTCTATTTCTAGAGTAGTGTTATTTTTTTGATATTCATACTTTCGCCCAACTTTGATTTGAGAAGTATCGCTAATTTTCAGAGGTGTACTCTCCTGCATTTGCCAATCAGTTAGAGGTACGGACTCTGGAAAATCAAAGGGGGTCAGGAAAAAATTATCGGTCGATGGAGATAGTGTCAATCTTCCTATAACTAATAAAACCCCTGTAAAAGTAACCGCTAAAATTGAAATTCTCGCTGTTTTCCAATAGGTAATAGCCATTAGTGATTAGTTGTTTTTTGATGGGGCGTGTCTTGCAAGATTGCCAACCAACAGAATAACCCGAACAGGAAGACTGCAATCATTGAAAAAATTACCGATCCATTTCCTTCATGCCAGTATTTAAATGCTTCCGGTTGAGATAGTGATACCAGTACAGCCATGAGAGCAACTCTGGCTGCATTGACTACAAATCCAATAAGGACTGCAATGATGGGAACTACAATTTTTTGTCCGTTGGTTGTAGGAAACATTAGTAAAAACACCAGGGATAGTCCTAATAATTGTAAGATTGCATTCACTCCCGAACAGCCATGATATACCTCCACACTGCCTTTTTCTAGAATGAGAAATACTCCTTGACGAACAACTTCAAATCCTAAATAGTGGAGGATGAAAGCTGAAAATTTAGCGGTTAATAGGGCAACATTAATAAATACTCCGATGAGACCGGGAGGAATACCTGTATAGGCGAGAATCAGAAGTTCTTGCCAATATTGTTTCAGTCCTTTGGTTCCAGAAGCTAGCAAAGCCAGACTGATGCCAGATAAGAAAGGTGTGATCCTGATAAAAAAGTCGTAGCCATATATGGACGAACTTTTGAGCAATATGAAAGCAATTAATGATGCTGCAAAGCAACTGCTAAAAATTCCGCTTTCTAAAGTTAAGGTTTCGTGTCTTTCCCAGATGAGAAATGCTACGACTCCCCAGAAGAGTAACATTGTGCCGAATAGGTCTGTACTGTCTGTTCTAGCAGTGAGAGTCAGGTGTATGACAATCAAACCGGAGGCTATGCCTAACAGCCAGTATTTAGGTTCCAGGAGGCGATCGATCCATTT
>NZ_JAHRFC010000012.1:8937-80953 GCF_020883015.1 Microcoleus sp. CAWBG640 | reverse complement strand
AGAGTAACATTGTGCCGAATAGGTCTGTACTGTCTGTTCTAGCAGTGAGAGTCAGGTGTATGACAATCAAACCGGAGGCTATGCCTAACAGCCAGTATTTAGGTTCCAGGAGGCGATCGATCCATTTGATTTCGGTCATTGTTGCTTTCTATATTGTAGTGGAAGCTTTCATTATTTGTTATTTGTTATTGGTTATTCGTTAGTGGAGGCAACTACTAACTAATGACTCACAACTACTAACAAATCACAAATAACAAATAACCAATAACTAATGACTACTGACTAATTAGTGTAGACTTTGCGGTAGTAACTCTGATATTCTTCCGACAGCAGTGGCTCCCACCAATCGCGATTGGCTAAATACCATTCCACAGTACGCCGCAAACCTTCCTCTACTGTGACTGAAGGAGTCCAATTTAGGTCATTTTTAATTTTGGTTGCATCAATAGCATAACGTCGATCGTGTCCGGCTCTGTCTTTGACAAAGGTGATTAATTGTTCGCAGGGACGGGCGGGTAAATCTTCTGCCAACTCGTCCATTAGTTGGCATAGCATCTTGACTAAATCGAGATTTTTTACTTCGTTGTTGCCGCCTACATTATAAGTTTCTCCCGGCTTACCGTTGTGGATTACGGCATCTAAAGCTCGGCAGTGGTCGAGTACATATAGCCAATCTCGGACGTTTTGACCGTCGCCATAAACTGGCAATGGTTTGCCCAAAAGCATATTGATGCACATTAATGGAATTAGCTTTTCGGGGAAGTGATAGGGACCGTAATTGTTAGAGCAATTGGTGATAATTGTGGGGACGCCGTAGGTATGGAAATAGGCGCGGGCGAGGTGGTCGCTACCGGCTTTTGAGGCTGAGTAGGGACTATTGGGCTCGTAGGCGGTTGTTTCAGTAAATGCTGGGTCGTCGGGGCCAAGACTGCCATAAACTTCGTCCGTGGAAACATGGAGAAAGCGCATTTGTGCTTTGAGGGACAAGTCGTCTATTGCTTCAAAATGCTTGCGGAAGGCTTCGAGAAGGGTGAAGGTTCCGACAACGTTTGTTTGGACAAAGGCTGCGGGTCCGATAATCGATCGATCGACGTGGGATTCTGCTGCAAAATGGGCGACTGTGTTGATGTTTTCGGTTTGAAGTAAGGTATCGATCAGGGCCCGATCGCAAATATCCCCTTGTACAAACCGAAAATTTTCTCCCCCTTCCAAACTGGCTAGGGTTTTTCTGTTTCCTGCATAGGTGAGAGCATCGAGTACCACTACCCGATCGCCTGGATAGCTACTGCACCAGTGATGTACAAAATTGGAGCCGATAAATCCAGCGCCACCTGTTACCAACAATCGACGAGGCGATCGTACTTGGCCTTGATCCTTGCTGTCTGTCATAAAAAAAGTCCGGTAAGTGGGAAACTCAGCGTCTTTAGACCTGAGTTACTGACATTGCTTGCCATAACTAAGTCTTTTCAAAAATAACCTTAAAAGTAGTTTGTCACCAAGTATTTGTCACTGTGTAATTAAATTTTCTACTCTTTGATATCAGATTTTTTCATGGGGGGTGCGATCGCACTCTGGGCGACACCTCCGGAAAGCAACCCCTCTGTATTCGCTCAAATGCTTGCCAGACAAGGCTTTGGGTTGTTTGTTGGGACACGCAATTGGCAGTGGTGATTGCTGTTGATTGTGGATATTTGCGATCGAGTCGCGATTGTGGGTGCTCTGAGAGTTGATAGATTTGTGAAGAGCTGTTACCATTATTTTTTTAATTATCCTTTACAAAATCCAGAGGACCATGAAAAAGTTTCAAGTGTTAGCTGGCATTGCTTCCACCGTTGCGATCGCGAGCAGTATTGCACTAGGCGACGCAGCATTGGCTTTTCCTTGTCCCTACAGCAAATCCAATGCTGCTCAATCTGGTTCTGGAACAACCCTAGTTGGTTCCGGTGGCCAGGCTCAAATGAATCCCTGTAAATCTTACAAAACATTAGCTTTGGGTTTTCTCGGCTTAGCTGGGGTTTTGGGCGGTGGTGCTGCTTACATGAGTTACCGCGTAGGCAAGCGGGCTCAGGCTGCTTGCGCTGCCATGAGTGATAATTTTGAAGTTTTTCAAGAGTCGATCGCCGATGAATCGATGGAAGCATACCTGGAAGTTCCCACGGATGCTGAATCCGAGTCCCCGATGGCTGCAACTGAAAGTGCATCACCCCTGGGAGTAGTTCGGGAACACCCGGAAGCACCAGGTGGCGAACTGGATTTGGGATCGTCTCGCCCGATCGAATCTGCCCCAAGTGCGATCGTCCAATAGTAATCTTGCGGTAGCACCAATTTGGAGTAAATCGGAACTCCGATTTACTTCAGGTAATCACCGATTACTCAAAATCAGTCACAAGATAGACAAAAAATTTTCATTTAAAACGGTAAAATATATAACTATAGATTAAAACCATGGGTTATGAATGCTATTGGCGATCGATTCAATCAATTTACAGGTAAAACGCGATTTGCAGTTTGTCGCGTGTTCATTCACCTCACTGGTGAAGAAGTTGCACCATTGTTGGGAGTTCTCAACAGCACTGCCAGAGATGCCATAGACGCCGATGGGGATTTAACAGTCCTCGGAGAAGGCTTGGTAGAAGTTTGCAATCACCTATTGCAGTACGATAACTACTGGCAATCAGCGGCCAACGAAGGTGACGTTTTTTGGGATGAAGGGGAAGCAGGCGATTATGTAGATGAACTGTTTACAGATTCAGCGGAACGCTATCTGAGCGAACCTCAATACAGCAACTCTGTGGACGATCGCAATTCTCCCTTATCTTTGCCCGTGACTAGA
Source organism: Microcoleus sp. CAWBG640 (assembly GCF_020883015.1). Lineage (NCBI taxonomy): Bacteria > Bacillati > Cyanobacteriota > Cyanophyceae > Oscillatoriales > Microcoleaceae > Microcoleus > Microcoleus sp. CAWBG640. Next base: position 78,120 of record NZ_JAHRFC010000012.1, on the reverse strand, counting down.
AATGTCGTGGTGATGCTGACAGTAGCCTATGAAGGCGAAGTTCCCCAACTGGAAACAGACCTAGCAGACATCAGCGCCCTAAAACAGGGTTTAAAAGCACTGATTAATTTATACTATCAGCAAAGGCTCAGAGCTATCCAAATTCACTTTTCGCCCGCACAGTTGGGAGACGAACTTACTAACGACCAATTGTTGGTAAATTTTTCCGAACTCATTCCTCTCTAGGGAAGTCATTAGTTAGTAGTCATTAGTTAGTAGTTAGTAGTTGGTAGTCATTAGTTAGTAGTCATTAGTTAGTAATTAGACTGTGCCTAAAATAACCAATAACCAATAACCAATAACCAATAACCCTTCGACTTCGCGGTTCCTGAGCGTAGTCGAAGGGCAGGGCGACGCCAATAACCAATAACCAATAACCAATTAGTATTTATGCTGCGAAGATTGATAGTTTATTTCATGGCTTTAACATTGTGCGTGACCACTATAGCCTGTGGTTCTCCCAGTCCCACGACGCCGAAGGCAAATCAGAATGTTAATACTGTCCGTTCTGCCCCCCCTAGCAATAATAATTTAAGTCAAGGTCAATATCCCTTACAGCAAGCTACCTACGACGATACTGACGGGGAATATAGTTTGATGTTGCTCAATACTCCCCCCGGTACTTCCTCTATTTATCGATCGAGAGATTTGCAAATGGCTAGGTTAACGGATGAGGAAATATCCCAAGGTAAAAAAAGTTATCTGAATTTACAAAAAGATCTAGCCAGTTTACATTTGACTGAAGATTTTAAAATAGAGTACGTTCATAACGTGACCGAAACAGTCAGTAATCCTCAAACAGGTCAGCCACAAACAGTGGTAGTGAGACAGCAATCTGGTTTCTGGGCTCCGTTTGCTGGGGCCTTGGCCGGTCAGGCGATCGGCAGTTTGTTATTCACACCCCGATATTATGTGCCACCAGTCTATCAGCCGGGAGTGATTCTCACAGGATATGGCGGGTACGGTAACACTTACCGCGAGGCTGTTAACCAATATCAAACTCGCTATCAAGCCCCCCCAGCCGCTGTCAGAAACCGTCAAGCTTTAAGGACTACTGGCCGCTTGCGATCGCCCACATCCAACGCACCCGCAACTCGTCGCCCAGTACCGCCCAATGCCAATCGATCGACCGGTTCGGGTTATGGTGGCAGCACTTTGAGACGATCGACAAAACCAACTTCCCCGCAGCAAAGGCGCACTCCAAGTTTTGGTAGCGGTGGAAACTCTCGTACACCCAGTCGGAGTCCGGCTTTCGGAAGCCGTAGAAGGCGTTAGGTTCGAGATTAGTGGGCGATCGCCAATCGATACCCGATTTTTTTCAAAAAGTCGGGTATTGTACATATCATCGTCAATTTACTGACAGCGTTGCCAATACATTCTAGCCACTGTATCCCCAGGATTGGCTTGCAAACATTGCTCTAACAGTCGAAGGGCCACCTCTTTATCAGAGGCATGATAAGAAACGATCGCCCTTTCAAAATTGCTTTGCATGGCTAACTTCCCTTCTCGCAATTCCGGGGGATCGGCATTAAAAACTTCATACACGGCTACCTGTTCCGATTTCCCCTTGACTCGAACGCGATCGATCAAACGAATGTCATAATTTTCAGGATTTTTTAAAGCTCGAAATGTGCGATCGCTAATCAGCAAAGGCACGCCGTACTCTTTAGTTAATCCCTCCAAACGAGATGCTAAATTCACCGCATCGCCGATGACAGTTCCATCCATCCGAGATGCACCACCCACAGTTCCCAGTATTAATATCCCCGTATTAATGCCAATGCCAATTTTAATCGGCGGACGTTCGGGTCTCGTGCGCGTGGTATTATAGTCCGCTAGCCTTTGTAGCATAGCAATTCCACCTGTGACTGCCCGATCCGCATCTCCACTAAATAAAGCCATGATCGCGTCACCAATATATTTATCAATAAACCCATTATTTTCGATAATCGCGGGTTCCATCCGAGAGAGATAACCATTAATAAATTTAAAATTATCATCCGGTGTCATCCTTTCTGATAAACTGGTAAAATCTCGAATATCTGAAAATAACACCGAAATTTCTTGCTGAATTTGTTCACCTAATTGAATATCTAGAAAGCTATTTTTTTTTAATAATTGAAGAAACTGACGAGGAACAAAACGTAAAAAAGATTCATTAAGTGCTTGTAAATAACTTTCTTTTTCTTGAAGTTCTGCAATTAGTTTAGCTTGCCTGCGAGTCAGGGTTTCTAACTCTTGATTCATTTCTATAAGTTGATAATTTTTTTGTGCCAGTTGCTTATCTTGACTGTAACTGTGGATTGCTTCTGTTACCGTTAGTCTTAAATCTTCATCCTGCCAAGGTTTACCGATGTAACGATAAAGCTTAGCGTATTTGACCGCATTAGCAACCGCTTCAATAGTAGCTTGCCCAGTCAGCATTACTTTCAGGGTTTTTGGGGAAATTTCGTGAACGCGGCGCAATAGTTCGTCTCCCTTCATATCCGGCATAATGTAATCGGAAATAATCAAGGGAATTTCATCACCCTCTTCAATTAATTCTGCCAGTAACTCCAAAGCATCCTCACCCCCTTCAGCTATTTCGATTCTATACTCCTCTCCGAAAGCTTTTCTCAGTTCCGATTTCAAACTCGTTAAAATAGTAGCTTCATCATCTACACAAACAATCACAAGTTTTTTAGAAATTTTTGTCATAATTTTTCTAATCCAGACTTGACCGTCTCGATCAACTCTTTTTCCGACCAGGGTTTAAACAAACATTGATGTAAATTAGCTGCTGCATAAGCTCGATCGATAGCTTCTTGATCTGCCTGCCCTGTCAATAAAATTTTGACAATATTAGGAAATTTTTGATGCACGCGAACCATAAATTCATCGCCTTTCATTCCTGGCATCAGCCAATCGGAAACAATCAATAAAATGCTCACCTCATCTTCATTTAATTCATCAATAATATCTAATGCTTCTTCAGCATTTTGGGCGACTTCATAAACATAGGAACTTCCTAATGCTTTTCTCAATTGAGCCTTCAAGCTTTCTAAAATCACGGCTTCATCATCAACACACAAAATCACAGGTTTAGACATGGTAATTAATTGGTAATTGGTAATTGGTAATTGGGAATGGGTGATATCGTTTCCGGCTGCATCGGAATGATTTAACCTTACTAGAACGCAGAGAACACAGAGGGAGAGAAGAGAGATGAATAATTCCGATGTTACCGGATTTGATATGATTGCTCCTAGGAGGAACTATCTGGTTGGAGATTCATACTTAAATAAACTGTAAATGTTGTTTTTCCGGGGACAGAAGTTACTTCGATTTCACCTTCATGTTTTTTAACAATTTTCCGAACAATATCTAATCCTAATCCACTTCCTTCGCCCGGAGGTTTAGTGGTAAAGAAAGGTTCAAAAATTCGGTCTTTAATTTCTTCGGGAATTCCTTTGCCACCATCGGTAATACTGATTTTGGCAAATCCTCTTTCTTGCGTAACATCAATGGTTAGTATTCCTTTGTTATCCATTGCTTGAATAGCATTATGAATCAGATTTGTCCATACTTGATTTAGTTCATCGGGATAGCAGTAAATCAGTGGAATTTCTGCGTAGTTTTGCACCACTTCAACCCCCTGTTTTATAGAATTTTGATACAGGGTCAAAATAGTATCAATTCCTGCTATTAAATTAGTTTTAAATAGCTGATTCTTTTGATCGGAATGAGCATAGCTTTTCAAGGCAAATACAACCTTAGCAGCACGTTCTACTGCGGTTTCTATCGTATTTGCACCTCGCTGCAATCCTGAAATATTATACGCAAATTCCAGCATTCTAATGCTATCCGCATGAGTCAGTATCGGTAAAAATGACTCGATGTCTTCATGGATTTTCATATCGGATAGCGTATCAGCTATGGTATCTGCATCAGGTACTCCCATTTCTTCTAGTTCGTGAGTTAAAGCTCGCTTTATTTTGCGACTATCTTTGGCCGAAAATACCTGCTTATTGTTAATAGAACATAATGCTATGTTAAGAATTAATTTAATTTGTTTAGCAGAAAGTGTATCTACAAACAGGGGCAAATCTTCAAATATTTCTTCCAAATATTTAGAGATATTACTGACGGAAGATTGAATAGCACCTAAAGGCGTATTGACTTCGTGAGCAATCCCTGCAATTAGCTGTCCGAGTGCTGCCATTTTCTCCGATTGAATGAGTTCTTCTTGGGTTGCTTGTAGTTGATTTAAGGTATTGGCTAACTCATGATTCGTTTGAGCCAGTTCTGCGTTTTTTGATTGCAAGTTATTTTGGAGTCGCTGCAATGCTAAATGGGTTTCGACGCGAGCTAAAACCTCTTCTACCTGAAAGGGTTTGGTTACATAGTCTACACCGCCGACACCAAAGGCTTTAACTTTATCAAGCACATCATTAAGCGCACTGATAAAAATGACTGGAATATTCCGCGTTTTGGGATCGGATTTGAGCTTGGTACAGACTTCATAGCCATCCATTTCTGGCATATTAATGTCTAGCAAAATCAAATCTACAGGAATAATTTGAGTTGCAGATAGAGCTTGATTTCCATCTTTTGCAGGTCTCACCTTATAGCCATGTTTTGTTAAAATACCCACGAGTAGTTGTAAATTTGCTAAAGTATCATCTACCACTAAAATATTAGCAGGATCGGAAGTAAAAGCCATGTCATTCATATTAGTTATACAAGAGAAATTCAAAATTTAATTACTTGACTGCTTCGATATAGGATGCAATTTTGCCATATTCAAATTCATTAGCTAATACTAAAAACGCATTTCCTATCGACGCATTTATAGCTTTGACTTCCTGAATGAGATGGTCTACTTCACCAATATCCAAACTTTGGGCCGCACTAGCTAAATTGGCCCGTAAATCTGGTGGCAAGGTAGCTAGGGCTTCCGGTTCAAGCACGTCTTTGATGTCAGTTTTCGATAGAGTTTGAGCTGCTTTATCGATCGCCTCTTCATAAATATAACGCACGCCGATATGTTTGTTCATTACTGCAAAAATTTCTTGCTCCCGGAAGGGCTTCCGCATAAAATCATCGCAGCCAGCCGATACAACCACAGCTCTTTCTTCTTCCAGAACGCTAGCTGTTAGAGCAATAATAGCAGTAGCGTGTCCCTTCGTCGTGGATTTAATTTTTTGTGTAGCCGCGTAACCATCCATCACGGGCATTCGCATATCCATCCAGATGAGATGCGGGTTCCACTCATGCCAAATATCCACCGCTTCTTGACCATTAGTGGCTTCTCTCAATTCAAACCCTAATGGATTGAGTAATTGAACTAATAACTGACGGTTAAGAGGTTTATCATCAACGATGAGAATGCGGTATCGAGGTTGGTTTGGTTCGAGTGCAATGACGCGACGTTTGTTTTGTTCTGCTTCATCGTCAGCGGTATCAACAACCTGAATTGTAATATCAAACTTGAAAATTGTGCCAACTCCTACTTTGCTGCTGACAGTGATATCACCACCCATAAGTTGCACAAACTGACGGCTAATTGCTAAACCTAACCCAGTCCCTTCTTGAGCATTTCTTCCCGATGCAGTTTGCATAAATGCTTCAAAAAGTTTATCTAATTCTTCCGGTGCAATTCCCATACCTGTGTCTTCTACTTCAAAATAAATTTGTTGGTTATTTCCCACTCTTTCTTGACTATTTTTATCGGTTTCACCTGAACTTAGCAATCCACTATTCATACAAATTCTCACACAAACTCCACCTTCTTTTGTAAATTTAATCGCATTATTGAGCAAATTAATCAAAATTTGACGGAGTTTAACTTGGTCGGTGCGAAGGTAACGGGGAACATCAGAACCGCGCTCGAATAGCAACTGCAATCCAGCATCATCAGCTTTGAGGCGAAACATATCTTCTACATCGTCGATTAATCGATACATATCGAATTGTTTTTCATTGATTGTTGTGCGACCAGCTTCAATTTTAGACAGGTCTAATACTTCGTTAATTAATGTTAGTAAATGTTCGCCACTGCGAGTAATAATCCCCACACTCTCGAAATGTTCGGATGGGAGCGATCGACTTCTGAGCATGATTTGAGCAAAGCCTAAAATTGCGTTGAGGGGAGAGCGCAATTCGTGGCTCATATTAGCTAGAAATGTGCTTTTTGCTTGATTTGCCACTTCTGCTTTTTCTTTCGCAAGTTCTAGTTGTTGGTTCGAGGTGGCTAATTCTGATGTTCGCTCTTCGACTTTTTGCTCTAAAGTTGCAAAGGATTCTTGCAACTGATGTGCCATGCTATTAAAGGATTTAGCAAGTTGTCCAACTTCGTCTCGGCGATTAATTACTCCCGATTGATTCCAGTTGCCTTTGGCAATATCCTTGGCGGTTTCGTTCAACTGCAAAATGGGTTTTGTCACCCACTGGGCGGTCAGAATACCAATTAGTATAGAGAGAATTAAAGCTGCTATACATAGCAAAATTGTAGTGCGGTTGTTGGCATCAATTTCTGCCATAAAATCGGATTCTGGAATTACCACGACTATGGACCAATCTAAGCCTTTATCATCCCTTAAAGGTAAGACTTGTAGAAAATGTCGCTGGTTTTGGAGGTTGAATTCTAGTTGCTGCGCGGTCTGTTTTTGGGCGATCGCATTCTGGGCAAAAAATACGGCAGTGGCTTTGGTGAGGGGATTGCTACTGTCAATTGCTTTGATTCTTTCTGCTCCAAAGTCTTTATTAGCCACCGTGCGAATTGGTTTTTCTCCGGTGGAAGTAGCAACCAGCATCCCATCATGTTCGATAATAAAGCTTTGTCCGGTTTTACCAATTTTCAAGCTTTGTAAAAATTTGCCAATTTGGGATAGATTAATATTTGTTAGTAGGACTCCTTGCAGTTGACCAGATTCATTTTTATAAGGCATGGCTGCCCCTAAATAAGACGTAATACCTTTGGTATGGGGATAGATTTGACTCCAGGTTGGTTTTCCGGCCGCAACTGCTGCTTTGTACCAAGGACGAGTGCGAGGATCGAAGTTAGGTTTGTTACTCAGTTGTTTGGTCCGATCGCCTTTTTGATTCATAGCGTAGGTACGAAAATCAAAGTTACTATAAATAGTCGAAACTCTGACAGTTAGGGAACCATCATCGGCTCGTTCTGCCCCTAAGTTTTCCTGATTTTCCAATCCAATCCCCGCAAAGGTCAAACTGTCAAAAATTTGAATTTGTCGCCAAAAATGACGTTCTAAACCGACTAAATCTTGTAACTTTAGTTGTCCTAAATCTAAAGCAACTGCATTACTTTGATTTACTTGATGGGGAATTGTGAGATAAGATTTCAGGTTTAAATCAATGCGGTTGGTAATTTCTCCTCTGAGTTGATTTGCCACATTGTTCACAGCTTGTTGTCCATTCTTAAACGAAAGATATCCGACAATTCCCACGGCCACAAATGTTTGGAAGACAAAAGGAACAATCAGAACAGTGCGTAATGGTAACTTCCCAGAGAGTTCGCCGAAGCTAGAGGATATAGTTTTAGTCAACATAAATCGCATCCGTATGATTCTAGGTTTTAGTTTGTAGGGAATTTTAATATGCTGTATCAAAAACCCCGTTTTGGTATACTAACATTTACCGCATTTTTAACTTGCCAATTGGTAAGGATATCACAAATTCAGTCCCCTCTCCTGGTGTAGAAATACACCGCAAATTACCCCGATGATTTTCCGTGACAATTTGATAGCTAGTTGCTAAGCCCATCCCCGTACCTTTTCCGACAGGTTTCGTCGTAAAAAATGGATTAAATATTTTTTCTTGAACTTCGGGAGTCATCCCGCAACCATTATCTTGAATAGAGATGAGTGCCATATTTTCAGAAGAGATCGAAGTCGCGATCGCAATTTGACCCACATAATCTAACTGTGCCATAGGTTCCAGGCTATCTTGCCGTTGTTCGATCGCATCAATAGCATTGACCAACAAATTCATAAATACCTGATTTAATAAACCACCATAACATTCAATCTTGAGTAATTTGCCATAATTCTTGGTGAGAGAAATCTTGGGCTTTCCCTGCCTACCGTTCAAGCGATTTTGTAAAATCACTAAGGTACTCTCGATATTTTCACGAAGCTCGATGGGTTTTATATCTGCTTCATCCAAGCGCGAAAAAGTCCGCAAAGACTTCACAATATCGCTGATGCGCGTGGCTCCAGTTTTCATGGATTCCAGCAGCTTAGAAAAATCGCCGATCAGATACTCAAGGTCGATCTCTTCGATCCAATCAGAAATTGCCTGCGGCGGACTGGGATAATGCTCTTGGTAAAGGTGAACTAGCTCAATTAAGTCGCTAGAATAATCGGTGGCGGGTTGAATATTGCCATAGATAAAGTTCACGGGGTTATTAATTTCATGAGCAATACCAGCTACTAATTGACCCAAACTAGACATTTTTTCGGCTTGAATTAACTGGGTTTGGGTATTTTGCAACTTTTTGAGGGTTTTTTCTAATTCTTCAGATTGCACCCGCAGTTGAATTTCTGACTGGCGCACTGCTTCGGCCTGTATCCGATCCATTTCTGCGCCGGCACGAGTGGCAAATATTTTCAAGATAGCAGACTGCATTTCAAGATTTTTTAGCATCGGCTTGGTGTCAAAAACCGCCAGCACTCCCAAATAATTGCCAGCGGAATCTGTAATGGGCAAACCAGCATAACTTTCGGCTTGGAGAGCAACTAAATCATCATCTTCCGGGAACAAGCATTGCACGGCATTTGGGTAGCGACACACCTCATACATACTGTTAATAGTTTTACAGGGTGTTCCGTTGAGATTGTAAGTAAAATTATCGCCAAAGTCGTCTCCGGCCCAAAATGCTAGAGTTGTGGCGATGGATTTTTCGGAATCAATAAATTCAGCAATTAAAGCATAACGGACTTCTAAGACTTGGGCGAGATATTGAACGCAAGTTTTGAAGAATTCTTGGCCTGTTTTCGCCGCCGTACCTTCGACTATTAAACGGAGAGCTTGTTCTTGACGTTTGCGATCGCTAATATCAGTGACAGTACCCACATATCCTTCGATTTCACCCCTACTATCAATCACAGGTAAAGCTTGACCGATGACCCAAGCGACACTACCATCGGGCCGCAGAAAGCGGTACTCTGATTGAAATTTTTGTTTAATTAAGGCGCTGTCATACCATTCCTGAAAAACACGCTCTCGGTCATCAGGATGGAGAGTCCGAGCCCAATCGGGGCCTATAGCTTCTTGCTGAGTTAATCCCGTAGTTTGAGACCAAGTTTGATTCACATAAAGGCAGTCACCTTTGGCATCAGTTAAGAACACGCCGATTGGTGATGCTTCTGCTAGGGTTTCATAGCGTTTTTGGCTTTGTTGGAGTTGAATTTCGGCTTTTTTTGCTCCGCTAATATCAAGGTTAACCCCGATCATCTTGTGCGGATTGCCTTTGTCGTTGTGCCGAACTAAACCAAAGGCTTTAATGAAATGGATACTACCATCGGGATGAACCACACGAAATTCTGTATTGTATTCAGCTTGTCCTAAAACAGCTTGATTGATTAATGTTTCGATCGCCTCTCGGTCATCAGGATGTAGCCCCGTGGCCCAAATCTCGTAAGCTAATCGGGAATCGGAGTTCTTAGTGACGCCATAAAGCTCGTACATCCGATCGTCCCAAACGAGGGTATTGTCGATGATGTCCCATTCCCAACAGCCAATACCCCCTGACTGGAGTGAAAATGACAAACGCTCAGATATTTCCTTCAGTTGAGTTTCGGCAAGTTTGCGATCGGTAATATCCATCCCCGTCCCAAACAAACGCACAATGTTTCCGTTTTGGCGTTCGATTTCAATGCGACCATTGATATAGCCGATAGCACCATCTAATCGAGAGATTCGCAGGTCAAAATTTTGGGGAATTCCCTGCTCGCTGGCGGCCTGAACATAACTTACAAATAATTCTCCATCTTCCCCATAATATTGTTTGATATGGTCTGCAAACTTTGGTTCTCCCTGTTCGGGATTCATACCAAAAATCCTAAATAATTCTGCTGACCAAGTAATTTTTTGTGTAGTTAAGTCAAAGGACCAATTCCCAATCTGGGCAACTCGTTGTGCTTCTTCCAGTTGTCGCGTAAGTTCCTGTCGGGAGATATCTGCTTGTTTTCGATGGTGGATATAACGCGCTATCCCCAAATAAGAAACCACTTGCCCTTGGTTATTTGTCAGGGCTGATAAATTGGAAGAATACCAGTAATAATTGCCATCTCCATGCAAAAATCGGTATTCGATTCCCCGCAGTTTCTCACCTTGCAAACAGCGATGTAAGGCATTTACACAAATTGGTAAATCCGCTGGATAAACCGACGGCTCAAAAGGCTGACCTAACAATTCTGCGATGTCGTATCCCGTAACTTCTTGAAAGTTGGAACTGAGATAGCTGAAGGTGCTGTCGGGATTGATGACATAAACCAGATCGTTGAGATTTTCAATGATGCTGCGGAATTTTTCTTGACTGGTTCGGAGTGCTCGTTCTGTGGCTTTAGTCTCTGTGATATCCCGCATAATTGCGGAAAAGTGTTCTACTGTTCCCTCTTTCGATTTATGAGCTAGGATGACCAGAGATACAGGGATTTCACCTCCTGCGGGATTTAGTAAAGCCGTCTCGCCCCGCCAAGTGCCACAACGGGCGGCTTCGGGTAAGGCTTGATTGAATAGGATCTCCTTAGCCCATTCTGGATGAGCATTAGAGATTTCCACGGAGGCTATAGCCTCTTCATCGTGATTGAGGAATTTTCGCCAAGCTTGATTGAGGTAAATGGGTTTACCTGTCACATCAGCCGTGGCGATGAAATCTGAGGTGGTTTCTAAAATGGCAAGGAGACGTTGAGTATCAGCTTCGGCACTTTTGATCTCAGTGATATCTCGAATATAGCCATACCAAATAATACTGCCATCAGTTTCTCGCTGGGGTGTAGAATTACCGAGCAACCACAGCACTCGCCCATCGGGTAAGCAAGTTCGATATTCGCAATACCAAGGTGTCAGATGGGCGGCGGAATCGAGAATGGATTGATGGACGCGATCGATGTCATCCGGGTGGATCGCGCTAAACACCAAAGAGGCATCCTCCTGCACTTGTTGTGGGGAAACTGCATGAATCTCTCGCAACTTTTCGCTGGCGTAGGGGAAATGGGAAGTACCATCAGGGCGCAGCCGAAACTGATAAATAACGCCGGGGATGTGGCGGGCTATTTGCTCTAGGTGATGATAGTCTGCGGGGATAGCTGGATTTACTGGTTCCATAGCAGCTAAGCGCAGTTGGGCTTGGGCGAGTTGGCGGGTAAGTTCTTGGACTTGTGCTTGCGATCGCTTGCAATCTGTGATGTCTCGCATCACTAACAGATGTCTCTGGGGCAGAAAGTTTGCCGTGAGGGCATATTCTACGGTGCGGATTTCTCCATCAGCCCGCACTAGAGAGAATTCTCCTCGTGCTGTTTCTGGTTGTCGCCATTGTTGCCATAGTTGTGTAAAATCAACTCCAGGCTCAGTAAAATCACTAATAGAGCGTCCGAGGAGTTCATCTGTGTCTTGGCCAAATAATTTACAGGCGGCGGGGTTGAGATCGAGATATCTGCCTTCGTCGTCGGCGATCGCGATCGCATCTAAGGCAGTTTCCAACACAGCCCGCAATTGTGTGTCTCTAGCGGATAGCAAAGGGCGATCGTTTGGGGCCATGTCATCGTTTAAGAATTGGCACGTAAACTTTACCATTCTAGCCCAAAGCGTGCTACAAACACGGGTTTTTCAACCCCATTTCTGGAAATGTCCGCTTTTCCACACGTAAATTTATGTGGGTTTTAACTCACAAATCGGTAACTCGATCGCCAACTCAGTCCCCTCTCCCAGTGTAGAAATACACCGCAAATTACCACGATGATTTTCCGTGACAATTTGATAGCTATTTGCTAACCCCATCCCCGTACCTTTTCCGATAGGTTTCGTCGTGAAAAATGGATTAAATATTTTTTCTTGAACTTCGGGAGTCATGCCGCAGCCATTATCCTGAACAGAGATGCGAACCCAATTTTCCGAAGCCATAGAAGTGGCGATGCTAATGTGACCAAAGTAATCTAACGTGGTGCTATTTTCGATATTTTCTTGCCGTTGTTCGATGGCATCAATAGCATTGCTCAACAAATTCATAAACACCTGATTTAATAAACCGCCATAACATTCAATTAAAGGTAATGCGCCATAATTCTTGGTAATATTAATTTCTGGTTTTCCAGCCCTACCGTTCAACCGATTTTGCAAAATCATTAAGGTACTATCCATATTTTCATGGATATCTATTTCTTTTAAATCTGCTTCGTCCAAGCGCGAAAAAGTCCGCAGAGACTTGACAATATCTCTAATTCTTGTGGCTCCTGTTTTCATAGATTCCAAGAGCTTAGAAAAATCACTTGCCAGATACTCAAAGTCGATATCTTCGAGAATATCCGAAATGACCTGCGGTGGACTCGGATAGTATTTTTGGTAAAGGTGAATTACCTTAATTAATTCGCTCGCATAATCAGTGGCAGGTTGCAGATTACCATAAATGAAACTGACGGGATTATTAATTTCATGAGCAATTCCGGCTACTAATTGCCCCAAACTTGACATTTTTTCGGCTTGAATTAACTGACTTTGGGTTTGTTGCAACTTGTTGAGGGTGGTGGCTAATTCTTCTGATTGCAGCCGCAGTTGCATGGACGATCGACGCAAGGCTGCTTCCGCCTGCATCCGTTCCATTTCCGCACCGGCACGGGTGGCAAAAATTTTCAAGATAGCTGACTGCATTTCGATATCTTGTACCATGGGTTTAGTGTCTAAAACTACCAATAGTCCCAAACGATTGCCCGTCGCATCTACAATCGGCAAACCAGCATAACTTTCGGCTTGGAGAGTGACTAAATCATCATCTTTGGGGAACAAGCACTGGACCAGATTTGGGTATCGACACACCTCAGCGATGCGATGGACATTGTGACAGGGTGTGCCACATAGATTGTAGGTAAAATTCTCGCCAAAGTCGTCTCCAGCCCAAAATGCAAGAGTTGTGGCGATGGATTTTTCGGAGTTAACAAATTCGGAAATACAAGCATAACGGACTTCTAAGGCTTGGGCGAGATATTGAACGCAACTTTTGAAGAATTCTTCCCCTGTTTTCGCCGCCGTACCTTCGACAATTAAGCGGAGAGCTTGTTCTTGACGTTTGCGATCGGTAATATCTCTGGCTACCCAAACTACTCGCTCTTGAGACATGGGAGAAATCCTGGCATCAAACCACAATAAACGATCGCCTACGGGTAAGGAATATTCCAACTGGGTGACGGATTGAGTAATGATGGCTTGGTGAATGCCATTGAGGAAAGTATCGGCGAGATTTTGGGGTAAGACTTCGTGAAGAGTTTTGCCCAAAAGTTCCTGGGAAGGTCGGTATAACAGACTTGATGAACCACCAGCTATTTTGAGATAGCGTCCCTCTGTATTCAGGACAATAATCACATCCTGTATGGCATTCAATAATGCCGTTAACTCTGCTTGAGATGTGGCTAACTTGATTTCAGCTTGTTTGCGATCGCTAATATCAGTGACAGTGCCCACATATCCTTCGATTTCACCCCTACTATCAATCAGAGGTAAAGCTTGACCTAGCACCCAAGCGACACTACCATCGGGCCGCAGAAAGCGGTACTCTGATTGAAATTTTTGTTTAACTGAGGCGCTGTCATACCATTCTTTAAAAACGCGCTCTCGGTCTTGAGGATGGAGAGTCCGATCCCAATTTAGACCGAGGGCTTTTTCCTGAGTTAATCCCGTAGTTTGCGACCAAGTTTGATTCACATAGAGACAGTCTCCTTTGGCATCAGTTAAGAACACGCCAATTGGTGATGCTTCTGCTAGGGTTTCATAACGTTTTTGGCTTTTTTGAATTAGCATTTCGGCTTGTTTGCGATCGCTGATATCAATAATCACTGACCAGATATATTGACTCCCATCCTTACCTGTCACCAATACTCCGAGCAATTCCACGGGCAACAAAGATCCATCCTTGCGGATATACTCTTTTTGGTAAGGGCCGTAACGACCGATGGTGTTGAGCAATTCTAATTGATGGATTTCAGCAGCGGCATACTTTTGAGGGGTTAAATCCAAATAGCTTAAGTGCTTCAATTCCTCAAGAGTATAGCCATAGATGGTTTCGGCGGCGCTATTGACTTCGATGAAACGACCTTGCATATCCTTGAGTGCAATTCCCAAAGGACACAAGTCGAAGAGCGATCGCAGTTTTTCTTCACTCGCTCGTAGAGCATTTTCTGCTTGCTTGCGATCTGTGATATCTTCAGAAATCCCTAATAAGTATTTCGGATTGCCAAGTTCATCCAGAATCGGAATTTTCCTTGTATGCAAAATTCGAGTGCCTTGATGACTCGTTTGAATCCGTTCTTCAGGAATATCCAAAACCTGACTGCTGGCCAAGGCTGCTCGATCTTGGGAGCGGAATGAATCGGCTGCGGCTGCTGTAAACAAGTCGTAGTCATTTTTTCCTAGTAATGCTGTTCTTGGATAACCGATTAGTTCTTCGCCAGCTTTGTTGAAGCTCACATATTTAAGATCGACGGCATCTTTGACAAATACCATGTTGGGGATATTTTCAATGACTGAGCTGAGGAACTTCTGAATCCGCCAATTTTCTAACTCTGCTTGTTTGCGCTCTGTGATATCCCGTGCGGTGGCATAAATCAAATTTCCACAGGGAGTAGAACGCCATTCCATATATCGATAACTACCATCTTTGGCGCGATAGCGATTAGTGAACTGGGGAATTGGTTTCTGTTGGCTCAAATTAGATATTGCATCTAGAGTTGAGGCGAGATCGTCGGGATGAACCAAATCGAGAAAGAGTTGACCTTCTAGTTCTTGAGTGCTGTAGCCGAGAACTGTTTCCCAAGCGCGATTCAGGCGACGAAAATGGCCGCTGACATCGGCAATGCAGAGCAAATCGATAGCAAGGCTAAAAAACTGTTCGAGTTCTAATTCAGCGGTTTTGCGATCGCTAATATCACAATGAGTGCCAATAAACCGCAAAGGTTTACCTTCAGTATCCCACTCAACCACCTGGCCACGGTCTAAAATCCACTTGTAAGAACCGTCTTTGCAGCGCAGGCGATGCTCGTTGCGATAGGTAGAAGTTTCGCGGTCAAAGTGTTTGGCAAAATCTGCATAGCATCGAGCTTTATCTTCTGGATGCACCAGAAGATCCCACTCTGCTAAAACATTCGTAATTTCATGTTCTGCATAGCCCAGCATCGCTTTCCACTGCCGAGAAAAGATAACTTCATTCGTTTTGAGGTTCCAATCCCAAGTGCCGTCTCCTGCTCCTTCTATGGCTAGCTCCCAGCGGCTGTTGCTTGCTTCTAAAGCGATTTGTGCTTGCTTTTCGGCGTGGATATTACGCGCTATTCCCAAACAAAAAACCCCAGGTCTATCGTGATTTGGCAAGGCGGTTAAATTTGCCGAATGCCAGTAATAATTGCCATCTTTATGCAAAACTCTGTATTCAATTCCCCGCAGTTTCTCACCTTGCAAACAGCGATGTAGGGTATTTACACAAATTGGTAAATCTGCTGGATAAACCCAAGGAGCAAAAGGCCGCTCTAACAATTCTGTTATTTCGTATCCCGTCATATCTTTTAATTGGGGACCCAGATAGCTGAAGGTGCGATCGGGATTGATGACATAAACCAGATCGTTGATATTTTCAATGATGCTGCGGAATTTTTCTTCACTGGTTCGGAGTGCTAGTTCTGTGGCTTTAGTCTCTGTGATATCCCGCATAATTACGGAAAAGTGTTCTGCTGTTCCATCTTTCGATTTATGAGCTAGGACGACCAAAGAAACCGGGATTTCACCTCCTGCCGGATCTAGTAAAAATGTCTCGCCCCGCCAAGTACCACAACGGGCTGTTTCCGGTAAAACTTGATTGAAAATACGATCTAAAACCCACTGGGGATGAGCATTAGAGATTTCGACGGAGGCTATAGCCTCCTCATCGTGATTCAGGAATTTTCGCCAAGCTTGATTGAGGTAAATGGGTTTACCTGTGACATCAGCAGTGGCGATGAAATCTGAGGTGGTTTCTAAAATGGCCAGCAGACGTTGAGTATCAGCTTCGGCAGTTTTGATGTCAGTGATATCTCGAATATAGCCATACCAAATAATACTGCCATCAGTTTCTCGCTGGGGTGTAGAACTACCGCGCAACCACAGCACTCGCCCATCGGGTAAGCAAGTTCGATATTCGCAATACCAAGGTGTCAGATGGGCGGCGGAATCGAGAATGGATTGATGGATGCGATCGATGTCATCCGGGTGGATTGCTTTAAATACCCCAGAGGCATCTTCGCACACTTCTTTGGGGGAAACTGCATGAATCTCTCGCAATTTCTCGCTGGCGTAGGGGAAATGGAAACTACCATCAGGGCGCATCCGAAATTGATACAGCACTCCCCCGATGTGGCGGGCAATTTCATCTAGGCGATGATACTCTGGCGGAACATTTGGGCTGGCGGGCTCCATGTTGGCCGATCGCACTTGGGCTCTTTCTTGGGCGAGTTGGCGGGTAAGTTCTTCTACTTGTGCTTCTGCTCGCTTGCAATCTGTGATGTCTCGCATTACTAACAGATGGCTCTGGGGTACAAAGTTTGCCGTCACCGCATATTCTACGGTGCGGATTTCTCCATCAGCCCGCACTAGGCTCAATTCCCCTCGTGCTGTTTCTGGTTGTCGCCATTGTTGCCATAGTTGTGTAAAATCAACTCCATGCTCAGTAAAATCACTAATAGAGCGTCCGAGGAGTTCATCTGTGTCTTGGCCAAATAATTTACAGGCGGCGGGGTTGAGATCGAGATATCTGCCTTCGTCGTCGGCGATCGCGATCGCATCTAGGACGGTTTCAAACACAGCCTGCAATTGTCTGTCTCTGGTGGATAGCAAAGGGCGATCGTCTTCAGTGGTTAAGGGATTAATTGGTTGATTCTGTTCTAAGGATTGGGACATAGATTTTCAACTGGGATGTTAAAAACGTTGGCTGTTTTTGGCAAATTTTACTACTTTAACTGTCCTATTCCTGCAAAAAACACTGCTCTTCTCTAGTTATTTACTAATCCTAGTTTTTGCTCTCGGATGCACCCTCGCAGTGGCTTAAGTTAGGAGATTTAAGTCCAGAAATTACAAAAAAGGTTATACCAATTTAATGTGAAGTTGCACATATTTCGATCCCCCTAAATCCCCACCCCCCCCTAGCCCCCCCCAAGGGGGGAAGGGGGACTTTGAGAAGATTCTTGTCCCCCCCTTCTTAAGGGGGGCTAGGGGGGATCGGATTCTATGCAGCCTCATAAAAAATTGGTATTAGAAGTTACCCAGCGGGTGCATCCCAGTTTGGCAAATATAGCCTTTCTCAGAAAGATGAGGTACGACTGGGCATAGGGCATGGGGCATGGGGCATAGGGCATAGGGTTCCGTGGGCATACCTCACTTTTTTGAGAACCGCTATATATTAGTAGGGGCGAAGCATGACCGCAGACAATTTATTAGTTATAACCAGAGATTTACTACGGTCATGCTTCGCCTATGCAAAATTGAAATGCACCCTACCCAGGTAAGGAGAAATATGCAATTTAAGGGGTAAATCCTATGGTAAATCCTATAGTTGCATTTGGATTATAACTGATTGGGAATGATAAATGGGCTGCCAGCGATCTAAAGTGCCGATCGCACTTGCAGCTTGTTAGGCATAGGTGATTCAGGTAGATATATATCAAATTGCTTTAATGTTGAGATTTAAATTAGAACCTTTCCTTATATTCTATTCCATTTTATTTTATGATTTGACAGGAATGGCGATCGCAAACTCTGTACCGTGGTCAGGTACTGAATTAACAGTAAGTTTACCACCATGTTTTTCAACAATAATTTGATGGGCGATCGCCAATCCCAACCCGGTACCTTTACCCACCCCTTTCGTAGTAAATAAATGGTCAAATATTCTTTGTTTCACTTCTTCAGTCATCCCTTTACCCCCATCCTTAATCCGAATCACCACTTCGCCATCGCCCGATAACTCCGTAGTGA
Source organism: Microcoleus sp. CAWBG640 (assembly GCF_020883015.1). NCBI lineage: Bacteria > Bacillati > Cyanobacteriota > Cyanophyceae > Oscillatoriales > Microcoleaceae > Microcoleus > Microcoleus sp. CAWBG640. Next base: position 59,874 of record NZ_JAHRFC010000012.1, on the reverse strand, counting down.
TCACAATTTGCCTAGGCCGAGCCTCAATCTCCTCATAAGTCCGCCCTTGATTGCTCTCATCGATCGCATCGATCGCATTAGCCAACAGATTCATAAACACCTGATTCAACTGCCCCGCATAGCACTCCACCAGTGGCAAATCCCCATAGTTCGCGACTACAGGAATTTCGGGACGCAACTCATTAGCCTTGAGACGATGTTGAAGAATCATTAGCGTACTGTCGATGCCATCATGAATGTTATAGGGCACAGGGCGATCGGTATCTGCACGAGAAAAAGTACGCAGACTCTGGCTAATGGCCTTAATGCGATCGCCACCCTCCTTCATCGCCTTCACCAGCTTCGGCAAATCTTGGCGCACATAGTCCAAATCAACCCTCTCTAACGCCATCAACATCTCAGGATCGGGATGGGGCAACCTCTGGCCATAGAGTTCAATGATGCCAAACAAAACCGCAAAATAATCATTTACCGCACCCACATTACCCACAATGCAGCCAATGGGATTATTGATTTCATGAGCCACCCCAGCCACCAAATTGCCCAGGGCCGACATCTTTTCGCTTTGAATAACTTGCAGATGAGAACGCTGGAGTTCCTCCAGAGCCAGACTCAGTTGGCTCGTGCGCTCCCGCACCTGCTGCTCCAGAGTTTGAGTCAGATGACGCAGTTGGAGGTGGACGCGCACGCGGGCAATAGTTTCCTGCTGCTCAAAAGGCTTAGTGATGTAATCCACCGCCCCCAGAGATAGCCCCTTCACCTTGCTAGTAGTATCAGAAAGGGCCGTCATAAAAATAATGGGAATATCAGCAGTCTTCGGATTAGCCTTCAGTCGCAGACAAACCTCAAAGCCGTCGATTCCAGGCATCTGTACATCCAGCAAGATCAGCTCCGGCGGATTTTGTGCTACTTTGCTAAGGGCATCTTCGCCATCTATGGCAATGCGGACTTGCCAGCCCACACTGCGGAGTGCTTGGGAAATTACTGCCAGATTGGTAGGATTGTCATCCACAACCAAAATAAATCCGCCACTCATGATGCCGCCTCCAGATACTCTTGAATGAATGCCATTAATTTTTTAGCTTGGAAACTCTCAGCCAGTTGAATTACAGCCTCAGCAAAAAAAGCACACCCAGGCTGGGACTGAGCCAAACTATGACACTCTTCTTCGACTTTGAAAAGGTCTCCTTCTTCTATCAATTGAGCTAAATATTGTAGGATTTCGATCGCCGGTGGAACTATTGCTGGGGGACTTTCAGAGACTGTTTGATTCCAATTAGGGTTGGCAGATTCATAAATCCATTCGAGTTTGAGCAGTGCTTGCAATTTGTCTAGCAGGATTTCCGCCTGGACTGGCTTGGCCAAAAAGCTGTTACCTCCGGCGACGATGCTTTTGTCCTGGTCTAGCTCAAACACGCTGGCGGAAGATACAATCACAGGCAAGGTTTGGTAAGCTGGATTTTGGCGCAGATGTTTGAGCATCTCAAAGCCATTAAGAATCGGCATCGCAATATCAGTGATGACTAAATCTGGGCTGTGGACAAGTTGCGCCAAGCCTTCTTTCCCGTCACAGGCTTCGATCATTGTAAAGCCGATCGGCTCCAGCAAATTCACAATCACAGCCCGATTTTCCCATCGGTCATCCACAATTAATATCTTGCGCCTTTCCCCCTGATAGGCGATGATATTTCCGTGGATATTTTTGCGAGAAGCGATCGCCCACTCTGCCGCCTCAGTTAACTCAACTTCAAACCAAAAGGTACTGCCAACACCAAGCTCGCTTTTTACTTGAAGATGACTGCCCATTAATTCGACAATTTTTTGGCTAATTGATAGTCCTAATCCCGTCCCTTCTGACTGTTTTTTACTACTACCAACTTGCTCAAAAGGCAGAAAAATTTTCTGCAAATGGTCTGTCGCCATCCCCACACCCGTATCTTGAATTACGAACCGAGCCAGAAAGCAACCCGGTGTATGATCCGACTCAATATTCACCCTGAAAGTGACACAACCTCGATCGGTAAACTTAATAGCATTACCCAACAGATTAATCAAAACTTGACGCAACCGCTGCTCATCCGATCGCACCCCCAAGGGCAACTCACCAGGCGTGTAAATAAAATCAATACCCTTTTGTTCTGCCCGAATCCGACAAATTTCCGCAATCCCCTCAAGAAAAGAAGGCAAATGAAAATCGCCAGGGCGAATATCCATTTTGCGAGCCTCAATTTTAGAAATATCCAGAACATCGTTAATTAGAGTCAGGAGATGGGAACCACATTGATAAATAATGCTGACCCCCTTACTCCCTCGCTCAGTCAGATTTTCGCTACGATCAAGAATTTGAGCATAGCCCAGAATGCCATTGAGCGGAGTTCGCAATTCATGACTCATGTTGGCTAAGAAATCACTCTTAGCTTGGTTAGCACTATCAGCCAGCTTTTTCGCTTCAGACAAAACAACAGCCTGTTGACGAGCTTGTTCCAGTAAATCTAAATTTTGCTTAAAAATCCGATTAAACGTAGCAGCCAGGAAACCAATTTCATTACTAGAAATAGACGGCGGGAGGGCAAAGTTCCCTGTCTCCTGACTGAGGATTACCGCTTGACGCAAGCGATCGATCGGTTGCAAAACCAAGAGGCGAATCAAAACCCCTGTGAGCGCTAATATCGCTCCAATACCAGCCATAAAAACCAACATTGATGCCAGAAAAGTTTGCCAAATACCTCGCTCCATCTGCTCAACATCCAGCATCACAATTGCCAATCCTCGTCTGCCACCAACTTGAAATAAAGTGGTGCTAAAAGGCAACAAACCCACCAGCACAGCCTTGTCTTGCACCTGGAGGCGATCGCTAGTTTCCACCCCAGTCCTAGCAGCCTTCTCCATCACAACAGCCAACTCTGGATGAATTGCCCCATAGGGACGACTGGGGATAAACCCAGAACTATGAGCCATCACCGTGCCATTGGGACGGACGATCGCAATTTCCACCACCGCGGGCAAAGTAGCATAATTTTGAACCACCCGCTGCAAAGCACTCGTATTGTCAAGCTCAATTAACCCCTCAGTAGCAAACTGCAAACCTTGATTAATCGACGAAGCTCGCTGTTCCACTTGTTTTTCTAAATTGGTCCGAGTCAGTTGATAGTTGACTCCCAGTGTAGTTAGCCCGACGGCGACAAGAGACACACCAAGACTACCAAGCAACTGCCTCTGGAGACTGCGCCGCTTGAGCAAGATTGTAGACTTCAAGGTTTCCATAGCTCAATGGCAGCCTTAAGCGGCCGATCGTTAATATCAATATCTTCCCGGATGATTTGACGATGGCGAGAATCGGCAAGCAACTGAATAATTTGTTGCTTTGCCGACTCCAAACGACCTTCAAACATCCGTTTATTCATGGCAATATCTCCTTTTTTTAGTCCTGAATAATCTTGCATAAAGGACTCTTTGGTTTGTCCTAATTGCCGAGCTACACTCTCAAAGACTTCGTTGGGTTTGGTTTCTACTGCATGAATTGTATCGAACCATGCTAGGATAAATTGCGTGAATTCTGCTTCATGTTGGGCTGCAAAGCTGCTGCGAGTGGCTAAACCATCAATGACGAGACTATCTACATCTTTAGTAGTAAAAATAATTTTTCCTTTAATGGCTGTAGCTGTTTGACTTAATAGTGGTTCCCAAACGACTGCTGCATCGATTTTACCTTCCTTGAGCTGTTGAACTGCCGTGTCATTGGAAATGTCTTTGATTTTGATGTCGCTTGGTTGCAGATTCTGGGATTTCAAAGCTTCTAACAAAATCAAATGACTGACTGTCCCCAGCTTAGCTCCTACAGTTTTGCCACGCAAATCCGCCATCGATTTCACCTTTGATCCAGCGACAATTCCATCGGAACCGGAGGAAATATCTACCACCATCAAAAAAGCTGGGCGATCGTTCCCAGGGTCTACTTGCATCGCCTCCCACAGCGGTACAAAGCTGGCATCTAAAGACCCCCGAAGGCTGGCGCGAATGTTATCTTGCTGGTTGTTGAATCGAACTAATTCTACGTTGAGTCCGCGGTTCTTAAATATGCCTGCTTCTTTAGCATAGAGGGCGATCGCGTATCCAGGCCAATTATTCATCCCCACTCGCAAAGATTTAAGGGATAGGTTCTGTTTCCCGACACATCCATGTAGCAACATGGTAGATGCCAGGGTTAGGATAAATAGGCTCATGACGATTGACTGGAATTTAAGCGGGACTAATTTCATGTTTTTTTTAGATACAACAAGTGATGAAAATCAGGATCGAATGCTATCGATCGACTCTTTAGTTAGTGAATTTTTAAAAAAACTACAGCCCCCACGGCTTGTATTTTATATAGAATATTCACTTTTAAGCAATTTTTGAAAGTTGTGGGAGTTAAGTTACCATCGGGATTGATTTGAGATTTTTCTTTTGATCTTCCACCGTCTTATGATATCATGAGCAGAGCCATCCATACTCTTAGCAATCGCAGTATACAAAGTGCGATCGCTAAGAGTATTGATAGCTAAGAACTATTTTATCCGAGATTTTTTTCAAACAGGACTAAGGGAAAGTGTCCTATCAATTCCGGTAACAATATGAGCAGCTACTTTTAGATGTGCTCGTTTTTTAGTCTAAACTCCAGTAAGTTGTGATGGTATCAGAAAAGAATAATTTATAATTTTTAACCGCAGATACACGCAGGTATACGCAGATATATAGCAATCCTAAATCATTTGTGAATTTCTTACTCCCTCCCCTTACTAAGGGGAGGGTTGGGGTGGGGTAAAAAAACTTTACGACTCATTTAGGATTGCTATAGAGTGGCAATTATCTACTTATACCTGGTATATTTGCGTATATTTGCGGTTTTTTTTATGCGGCTTTATTCCCCGTAGTGACCACCAGCAACCTTACCCCGAAACACCACATAATTGTAGATGTTGTAGAAAATCATAATCGGGATCAGAAAGCCAATAAACACAATCATAAATACCAGGGCGCTGGGAGCCGCCGCCGCTTGATAAATCGTGAGTTGCGTGGGAATTATGTACGGAAAAACAATCAATCCCAAGCCGATAAAACTCAGCAAAAAAATCAAAATTGTCCAGACAAACGGCGTGCGTTCTTCTTTCCTTTCTAGACTTCTTAGCAAGAGTCCAACTAGCAACAATCCCAGCACAGGAATTGTCGCAAAGACATAAACTAGCGGTTTCTCGAACAATCTTGCTCTGGTACTTTCATAAAAAATGGGAGTGGCGATGGTAATCAAAATGGCTCCGATTAATGTCGTCACGGCCGCAATTTTAGCGGTGCGATAGTGAGTGGTTTGCAGTTCCCCATCTGTTTTCATGATCAGATAGGTAGAACCAATCAAAACGTAACCTTGAACTAAGGTTAAAGCCACTAAGATCGATCGCCAATCCAGCCAATCCCAAGTAGTACCCACAAAGTGACCTGCTTCATCCACCGCAATGCCTTCGAGCACCGCACCGAGGGCAAATCCTTGAGCTAAAGCAGCCAGAAAACTACCGGCCCCGAAGGCATAATTCCAGAATAACTTCCGATTAGAATGCTCGCGAAATTCAAAGGCTACAGCCCGAAATATCAACCCAAAAAGCATCATACAAATGGGTATGTACAAGGCAGTTAAAATCGTGCCATAAGCTAGCGGGAAAGCCCCAAATAAAGCTCCTCCCATCAAAACTAACCAAGTTTCGTTAGCATCCCAAACGTTGCCCAAACTTGTCATTAAGATGCCCCTGCGTTCATCGTCATCAGCAGTCAGAGACAAGATTCCTACTCCTAAATCAAAACCGTCTAGCATGACGTAGAGTAATAGAAATAGACCCAAAATTACGAACCAGACTTGCGGGAGAAAATGCTCCAAAGCTTGCATAAAATCTCCTATTGTTGTGCTTCTGCGGGACGTCGATCGGGAATGTGTTCTGCGGGTTCAGTTTCGATGGCTGGTTGATTGTCTAAACCAGGCACTGGCAGATTTAAATTAGGCCCTTTGCGGATAATGCGACTGCCAAAATACATGGCACAAACAAACAAAAAACTGTAAATAACTGCAAAGAAACTGAGGGAAGTTAAAACATTGCTAGCGGGGATGTTTGACACCGCGTCAGCCGTGCGAATTTGTCCGTATAAAACCCAAGGTTGTCTGCCGACACAGCGCACTATCCAACCCGATTCTACAGCTATATAACCTAGGGGCGCTGCTAATACCCAAGCGCGCATTAGCCAAGGTTGACTGCTAATATTTTCAGCGGAAAGTTTGCCTCGACTCCACTGAATTGTACTGAACAGCATCAATCCTACAAAGAAGAATCCAATGCCGGACATGATGCGGAAACAATAGTAGATTAAACCTACCATTTTGGGTCTATCTTCTGGCTGCCATTCTTTTAATCCTAGGACTGGTTCGGAGAGCTTTTCTTTGAATTCTAGAACGTATCCCAAGCCATTGGGAACTTTAATTTCCCAGTCATTTTTTTGGGCTTTTTCATTAGGAAGAGCCATTAAAGTCCAATCGGCGGAACTTCCGGCTGGGGAGGTTTCCCACTTAGCTTCGATGGCTGCTAATTTTGTGGGCTGATAGTGATAGACTTGTTCGGCGCTCAAATGTCCGATGAATATCTGTAAAGGTGCAACAGCAATGGCGGTAGCTATGGCAATCTTTAAAGATTTGGAAAAAAAGGCTTCGTTGCGCTGATTCAGAATGTACCAAGCGCTAATTCCTCCAATGACAAACAGCGAAGTTTCTAGCGTCGCAAAAAACATATGGAGAATGCTGTTTAAGGCGAAGGGGTTCATGATTGCTTGGAAGTAATCGGTGACAACAAACTTGCCGTTAATCATTTCTCCGCCGGCGGGTGTTTGCAGCCAAGAGTTAGCGACGAGAATCCAGACTGTTGATAGGTTTGCGCCGAAGGCTACCATGATTGTAGCAATGTAGTGGACGATCGGGTGAACGCGCCCCCAACCAAACAGCATAATGCCTAAAAAGCCGGCTTCTAGCATAAATGCCATGGAAGCTTCAAAGCCTAAAATACTGCCAAAAAAGTCACCAACTGCTTCGGAAAATGGTGCCCAATTTGTGCCGAATTGAAACTCCATGGGAATGCCAGAAGCTACTCCAATGCCGAAGTTTAAGACATAGAGTTGAGACCAAAAACGAGCATGATGGTAATAGTCAGGGTTGCGAGTTTTTAGCCATATTCCCTCAACAATTACCAGATAAATTCCCATTCCCGTAGTGAGAACTGGCCACAGCATATGAAATATAGCGGTTAGCGCAAATTGCATTCGCGATAGGGCTACGGTGTTAGATAAGATATCCATGTTTTTTTTGTATCCTTTGGTCAGTTCAATAGGGATTTGTTTGCACAATTCCGGGAAGTGACATTAACTACAGTGTAATGTAAGAATTTAGGATATGTTTTGGAGTCAGCCAATTTTAAGGTTTTCTACATATTTGGGTTGTATTTTATTCGGTTTTAAAATATAGAGGTAGATGAGGGTTTGCTGTTGGGTGGGGGCGGGTTTAGGAGATTGGGGATTTTAGGCAATTATGGTTGGTAAAACCCGCCCCTACAAGATTTATGTTGATTGATGCGGAGACGATCTTACCGAACGGTGATTTTATAAGTCAGTTTAAAGGGTTTAAAATTAGCTGCTGTTTTCGCCGATCCGCTCAGTTCTAATTCGTAAATCCCTGCCTTGGGAAATACAATATCAGCTCCGGGAATGCCTTTGTAACGCTCGGCAGATACTGCTTTTAAGGGGGGTTCAATCAGGGGTTTATCGCCTGGTTTATGACCTGGGGAATAAACGGCTAAGTTGCAATTACACTGCTCTAAGGGGATAATTATCCCGCCCTTGCGAGTTAGTGCAAACCAGACTTTGGCGGTCTCTCCGGCGCGGGGATTGTGGTTTGGTTCTAGGTGAAAGGTGGCGGCGACATCTCCTGATACTTCGACTTCGTGGGCTAACACTGAAGTTAATTTTAAGGGGGGCATGGGACCTATTCCTGCTTCAATTAGCAATCCCAAGAAAACTAACAATCCTAAATTTTTACTTTTGTTTGACAGGGGAAACATAGAAATTATCCAGTGATAAGAGGGACCAAAATAGGCGCGATCGCACCAACATAACTAATAGCGTAACCACCGCTAACACGGCTGTCAGCAGTTGATTGTGCAAGTTCCATTCAAAGCCGCCGAGATAGTGGGAACCGATGAGGGCTGCATGAAGGGTACACAGCAAGAAAGCGGGTATAGTTAATAGGTGGATTTGCCGCCATAGTTTGCCTAGATAGTCTTGAAGGCGATCGCAACTTGTAGCCGCCGCCGGTATCATTAACAGTAGCGCCACTATCCCAGCTATCATCCCTAACTGATGCTGAGGCAACATAAAAGATAGGGCGTCAAAATTCCATTGCAGGGTATGATCTAGCATATGAAATGTGTGGGCAAGGGCGATCGCAAACCCTCCAACACCCAAAGCTCTACGATAGCGCAAAAGTGGGGGGAAAAACTGACTAAGGGGACGGGAAATCAGTGCTAGGATTAAGCATAGTAGGGATGCGTGGCCCGTAACATCAACCATTTCATCGGTTCGCAACAGAGTAATTATGCCGATCGCCATTGTCACCCAACCACCAGCGCGAAAGAGTTGACTGCGTTTGTGGGCGCTGAATCTACTAGCAAAAAACCCGACTCCCAGCATTGTTGGTAGCGTACCCATTCCAAATGCCAACATCGTTGTCGCGCCCAAAATTGGGTTTCCGGTTTCTGCGGCTTTTATTTGTGCTGCATACAGGAAACCACAGGGAATGAAACCCCAAAGCAAACCCAAAGCCCATGGTATCCACCAACTTTTTTGAGTAGAAATCTTAGTCATTGCATGACTGATGCGATGGTGGGAAATTGGGTGCAATAATGGCAAACGTGGCAGTAAATCTGGTTTAATTTGTACTAATCCAAACCAAATTAGCATAGTACCAGTAAGAAGTGCGATCGCCCGTCGCCCTCCGCTACCAATCCCAGCCATTTGTCCCCCAGCAATTAATACCGAACCTACTCCACCAATGGCTGCCCCAACTAAGGCATAGGCAAAAATTCTGCCCAAATTTAAGAGTAAATTAAAGCGGAAAGAAGCTAATTTATCTTTGGGGTTAATGGACAAGGAAAATGCCACTGTCAGCGGGCCACACATTCCAGCGCAGTGTCCAAAACTGCCGATAAATCCTAAGATACTGATTAGTAGGAGCTCTAGCATGGTGAGGGAGTAGTTAGTAGTAATTATTCATCTCTTCCTTGGGCCATAAAATTTCTTCATGATTCCTTGATTAAGGTTTGGCTTTTGTTTGAGAAGCAGCGTAATTATCTGCGATTAACTTGCTAACTTCAGGATTGTAAATTCGCAGATAATTCCAGTAATTTTCAAACACAGATTTGACATATCCTTTGGTTTCAGGAAACGGAATTTTGTCTGCAAAAGCATCCGGGTCACTAAAACTAAACCTCTTCAACCAATCTGCTACTGCATTGGGTCCAGCATTGTAGCTAGCCACAGCTAACATTGAGTTATTCTTGTATTCGTCGTGGGTGTGACCTAAATACCATGTACCGAGTTTAATATTGTCGTCTACATTTTCCAATGAATACTTTTTGAGGTTAATTTTATCGGCAACCCAGGTTGCTGTTTCCGGCATGACTTGCATTAAACCTGTGGCTCCCACTGCGGATTTAATTTTGGGCATAAATCGGGATTCTTGCCGAATTAATGATGTCACCAAAAGTGGGTTAATTTTGCGTTCTTGAGACCATTGTACAATATTTTGTAAGTAAGGAAATGGATATAATGCTTGCCAGTAATTTGGCTGCTGTCTCAGGGCTAAATATTCCTTTTTTTCTTCTGGTTGTTCCCGGTTGCGCAAACTCCCAACCATCCACAAACCGTCTAGGTTATCTCCGACACCAATTCGCATTAAACCGTCGGTAAATTGCTCGGAAATACTGGGTTCTACTCGGTTTTTAAATTCTATTTGCCACAGTTTCCAAGCATCTCTGTCTTGACCTAATTGATAGAGTTCTTTTAAAACTGGAGAACCTGCGGTTGGTTCCAGGCGCTGAGGGGGGCGGACTACATTGGGAGAGAGGTCTCGGACTGTGGTAAAGTCGCCTACAGCCCAGCCGAGAAGTACAGCCGATCGCCATGCAAAGTAGGATTCGGGATAGCGTAAAATAGTGTATTCAAAAGCTGTTTTTGCGTCCTGTTCCCGACCGATTTGTTTTGCCCATTTGCCTACCCAAAATGCTGCTTCTGGTGCTAGTTCGCTGTCTGGATTGTGGGTGGTGAGTTCTCTGGCCCATTGCCAAGCTGAATTTAGATCTCCGGCTTTGGCAAATTGCTGGGCGACAGTCCATCGCAGTTCTGCTGCTTTATCGGAATTGTTGTATTTTTTTAAGAGTAGTTTGCGGGTGTCGGAGGCAGAGGTGGCGCTGCCTAATTTGTCTAGGAGTTGGGATTTATCGAATAAAGCTTCGGCGGCATGATTGGGGAAGTTGCTAATGACTCGATCGAGCAAAACGATCGCATCTTTGGGTTCGTTCAAGCGCGACAGCCTGATTAAGCCTAAACCGGTATCTTCGGCATCGGGAAATTGGTTGACTAATTCTTGATAGGCAATTTTCGATTCTGGTATTTTTCCGTCTAGCCACAAACCGCGAGCTTGGCGGTAAAGATTTTTGGCGGTGCGGGGAGCTTTCCCGTAGGCGATCGCTCCTTTGCCGTAATCTTGTTTTTCCCAATAGCCAAAAGCTATTTCTTCCCAATCTTCCGGTTTCAAGGCGCTGCTGTTTTGCTGCACCAATTGTTCTAAAATTGTACCATAATTATTGACATAATGACCGTGTTTTGCTACTATCAGCATCAACGGTGGCTGATTGGGATTTTCTTTTAACTTAGCCAGGGCAATTTCTACGCTGCGGGGATGGGCGGGAAATTGAGTGATTGCCTGCTGCCAATATTCTGGTTTGGATTTGCCTAAAACATATAAAGCTTCCACAGCTACTGGGTCATTGGGATAATTTTTGAGCAGTGACTGCCAAGCTGTTTCGGCTTTGTCCCGATCGCCACTTAATTGGTAAGCTTCTGCCCGTTTCAGGGCAATGTGAGAGGCTAAAAGTGGATATTCTTGCTCTAATTTGTCCAATAAATTTAATGCTTTGGCAGGGTTTCCTTGCTGGATTAAATCCGTGGCCAGGAGGTAGCGGGCGCGGCTTTGAGAGGAGACTGGCTGTTGGGGATTTGTCGGTGCAGACTTACTGGTGGCGATCGCATCTAATTTCGTCGCCCTCTCCACCGCAGACAGGGATACCAGGCTTTTAACTTCCGATTCGGCATTTGCTATGTCCTTGGCTGGTTGAGCTTTCTGGAACGGGCCGACACCCATCAATTTGGCGAAAGTCAGCAAAGAGCCGATCGCCATAACGCAAATTGAAACACCCATTAAAACAGAAAGTTGAGTTTTGCGTCGCTTTAGCATGGGGTAATTTAAGAAAGTAAGGAGGTTCTAGCCTCCCCCGAAACAGATGATTGACGGCGGTGCCTGACATCAGCAAAGGGAGACTTCGCCGTATAGTACCAGAATTTATTTTGACGCGGACTGGGGAATTTGTCCGATCGCTCTATATATTTTGGAAAAATAAAAAGGGACAAAGCACGAAGGACAAAGTACAATCAAAATCTAAAATCTTAACAGCAAATCAAAACATGGAATTTCGAGTCACCGATACACCCCGCTCTGTGTGGACAGGAGATGCCCTGGCAATTGGTCTATTTGAAGACGCGGTAGAGCTCACCGGCGACTTGGCACAATTAGATGAACAGCTTACAGGCACTTTGAAAGAGCTGCTACTGGAAACAGATTTTCAGGGCAAAGCTGGTACCATTGCCATTACCCGTGTTGGGGGCAAAAGTCTGCTACGTAAAATTGCGATCGTCGGTTTAGGTTCTGCTGAAAACTTAAAATTAGATACTCTGCGACAAGCAGCAGGTATGTGTGCCAAGCTAGCGAAAAAGGAAAAATGTAAAACCCTCGCTCTTAGCTTTCCGGTGTGGCAAAATACGCCGGATGCTACAGCTAGTGCGATCGTCGAAGGTGTAGAACTTGCCGTCCATCAAGATCACCGTTTCAAGTCGGAATCCGAAGACAAAAGCGGTGCGATCGAGCAAGTAGACTTGCTGGGTTTTGTCGGTAGCGAAAGTGCGATCGTCCGCGCCAGACAAATCACTGCCGGAGTCATTTTAGCACGGGAATTAGTCGCAGCCCCAGCCAATTTCGTGACCCCAATTACCATGGCAGAAACCGCCCAGAGTCTTGCTGCTGAATGCGGTTTAGAATTAACAATATTGGAGCAAGCAGACTGCGAAAAACTGGGTATGGGAGCATTTCTGGGCGTTGCCAAAGCATCGGACTTGCCACCAAAATTCATTCACCTGATTTATAAACCAGAAGGCAAACCGCGGCGCAAAATCGCCATTGTGGGCAAAGGATTGACTTTCGATTCCGGCGGTTTGAACATCAAACCAACGGGCAGTGGCATTGAAATCATGAAAGTCGATATGGGCGGTGCGGCGGCTACTTTGGGTGCTGCCAAGGCGATCGGTCACATCAAACCCGATGTGGAAGTTCACTTTATCAGTGCCGTGACTGAAAACATGATCAGCGGCAACGCTATGCGCCCTGGAGACATCCTCACAGCTTCTAATGGCAAAACTATCGAAGTTAACAATACCGATGCAGAAGGGCGTTTAACTCTGGCTGATGCTTTGGTATTTGCTGATAAATTGGGAGTGGATGCGATCGTGGATTTAGCAACTCTCACCGGTGCCTGTGTAATTGCTTTGGGTGATGATATCGCTGGTTTGTGGAGTCCTCAAGATAGTGTGGCATCCGAAATTGTGGCAGCCTCAGAAATGGCTGGGGAAAAGTTTTGGCGAATGCCGATGGAAGAGAAGTATTTTGAGGGATTGAAAGCTTTGCACGCTGACATGAAAAACACTGGCCCTCGTGCTGGTGGCTCGATTACGGCGGCTCTATTTTTAAAGCAGTTTGTGAAGGATACTCCTTGGGCGCATTTAGATATTGCTGGCCCGGTTTGGATTGAAAAAGAAAATGGCTACAACGGCCCTGGGGCTACGGGTTTTGGAGTTCGGACTCTGGTGCATTGGGCCTTGAATTAAACGCCATGATACAGGGCAGTGCGATCGCCTATCACCATTAACCACAGGGAAATTGCAGACACTTGATGATTCAAAAAACAGGTAGATTTTCAAGAATTAGTGGTGTATTGACGATCGCACTGTCTGGCGGCTGCGGATTATTTGTGTTCAAAAAACCCGTACAATCTATCCCATCCCTCAAGTCATATCAAATCCTCTCTTCATCGGAATAGTAAATTCGAGTTCACTGTTCACTGTTCACTGTCAACCGTCAACCGTCAACTGTCAACCGTCAACTGTCAACATCACCTGACGGTGTAACCGGAAATGATATCAGGGGCTTCCCGCTCGTCTTTTGGTCAAAACTTGGGATGGCGATCTCCGGATCTAGCCCTGGTGGCTCGATCGGGCGATACCCGTTTCGCCAGCCCCCTCCCTTTGTCTGAGGGCGGAGGATGAAGCCGATCGCTAAAAAGTTGAATTTTGTAAACTTTCTTAAAAAATAGGGCCCCTCGCCCGGTAAAATCAGAGACGGATTTTCTAATTCAACAATCTAGACTAACTAACTACAGTCAGGAGGACACATGGACTTTATAACCGATCTGTTCAGCGGTGCTGGCAGTGTCAACATCCAACTAATTGTTCAGGTCGCTTTGCTCGCAGCAGTCGTGCTTTCTGGCCCGATCGTGATTTTTCTATTGGCTGCTAGAGGCGGCGATCTCTAAGATTAGTATGATACCGGGCGATCGAGAGTTGGGAGCTTTGAGTTGTTAACCATTCAGATTTCTCAAAATTCGATCGCCAATTTTCAAATCCCCCTAGAGTTTACGTTCAAATCCCCAGGGCATTTTTAGCAGCTTGAATCAAGCTGTAAAAGAAAGGTTTAGACAAATCGACTTCCCTAGCATTTTCCCGGCTATTACCCAACAAACCAGTGGTTTGTCCAGGCGAAACCGCTAACACCTGCCCGACGGAGTTGCGAATTCTCAACTCAGTCCGATCGCCAGATCGAGATAAACTACAAGCATAAGTGCGATCGGAAAAATCAAACTCAGCCTTCCCCGAAACAAACGGCCTAGAATCCGCCTCACCAGTAGCCAGTCGAACACCCAACAACTCTAACTGCACCGATATCTTGCCATTAAAAGAATTTTCCCGCAATCGGTAAGCAATATCAACCAACCGAGGCAAAGGAAAATATTCACCCCAACGCCAAGCAATACCCTGTAAACTGGCTGGTACTTTTCCAGTTTGACTTGCAGTTAGTTTCAGATGATTTCCTTTCCCAACAATTTTCTGTTCAGTTATACAAACATTCGGTGTCCAAAACACAGGAGCCTTATTTTCAATCCCGCAAGGTTCCAGAGCATCAATTTGTCGATAAAGCTCCAAATTAATCTCAGATAAATCCGCTTGCACATCCACAGAAACCAGCGGCTTGAGATGTTCTGGCTGCAAACATTGATTAGCAAAAACCGCAAGTTGACTGCGGAATTTGGCCAGATTCTCCGCAGGCATAGAAAAACCACCCGCTGCTTTGTGTCCACCAAATTTAGTTAATAAATCCGCACAAAAATTCAGCCCGTCAAATACATTAAACTCAGGAATTCCCCTCGCCGAACCCCGCACAATCTTCGACTTATTAGCCTCATCCTCATCCGCCTCATCCTCAAAAGTACCAATAAACACCGGCACACCATAACGCTCCACCAACCGAGAAGCCACAATCCCAATCACCCCGTGATGCCAACCAGGCCTTACCACAACCAAAACCCGTTCCTGCTGCAAATTCAGCGAACTTTCCTCACACCAAGCGATCGCTTCCTCTTCAATTTCAATACACAACTCCTGCCGGCGCTGATTAATTTGTTCGCACTCCATCGCCCTTTGCAGAGCCAAATCGCGATCGTCCGTAGTCAACAATTCTATCACAATTTGAGGGTCTGCCAGCCTACCCACAGCATTAATCCTCGGTCCAAGTCTAAAACCAATATCTTCAGGTTTTAAGGAATTTTGAGTAGGACTTTTAAAGTTGGGAATCAAAGGAGTTTCCGCACTTCCAGGCTGCACCCCAGCCACCTGAATCAAAGCCTGAATCCCCGCCAATTGCGAGTGAGGCAACAGCCGCAAACCCCGCTTCACCCAGCGACGATTCACCCCAGTCAAAGGCGCTAAATCCGCAATAGTTCCCAAAGTAAATAACTCCAGCAGCGGATTCACCAACCCGCCAACTTGCTGCAAACTCTGAGCTAAACAAATTGCCAAAACATAAGCCACACCAACCCCAGCTAAACCGCGATAAGGCGAAGATTCAGCAATTAATTTCGGATTCAGAATCGCATCCGCCGGCGGTAGTTGTGGCGGCAAATCGTGATGGTCTGTAATAATTACTTTTACACCCAGTTCTCGCGCTCTTTTCACCGGCCCCAAAGCGGCAATGCCGTTATCTACAGTCAGAATGAGAGCCACACCTTCGGAGTGAAATTCTTCTACAATGCGATCGTTAATCCCATAACCTTCCCGCATCCGACTCGGAATCGCATAATCCACCTTCGCCCCCAGAGCCCTCAGAGCTCGCAGCAACAAAGCCGTGCTCGTCATCCCATCAGCATCATAATCCCCACAAATCGCAATCTTGCTTCCTTTGGCAATTGCTTCCCGCAACAATTTCACACTCACCGCCAAATCAGGAAACTCATCCATTGGCTGTGGCAAAACCAGAGATTCCGGCTCTACAAATCCTTGCACTTCTGTCAGTGTATCGATGCCCCGATTAATCAGTACCTGGGCTAACAGTGGCGACAAACCAATTTCTCTAGCAAACTGTTCCGCTTGCTGTGGTTGAGGCGCATAGATTTGCCACCGTTGGTTCGGCAACCGATGAAGATGGGAGGAATTAGAAGTGGGTATATCTGGCACGGAAAATTGCGTTTAAAGATACATAGCTAATATTAGCTAATTTAAGTACCGGAATTAATCAATTTTAGATTTTAAATTTTAGATTTGAAAATTGTCCTAAAGATGAGTCTTTTGGTAAAATTCAAAGACTGCTTACCTAGATGCTATACTTTCAAACTCCCCTGGGAGGTAAAAATGAAGCCTAGCAAGCATTTACACAGCCCGTACATTCCCTGATTCTTGATTTTAGCTAAAGAGGAGATTTAGATGACTGCTGAAAAACGACCATGGTTTCAAACTGCATTAAAGTTGCGGGGGTCTGTCATTCCCTCAATTTTACCCCGTGTTTTACTCTGCGCTGGTTTTGGTTTTTTTATTTCACTGCTGTACTCTCTTGGTATTCCAGTATCTTTACCAATCTTGTCTAGCGTTGTGCCCAGCATTGTCCTCGGTTTATTATTAGTCTTTCGGACAAATACGGCTTACGATCGCTTTTGGGAAGGTAGGAGAATTTGGGGAACTTTAATCATTGCTGTTCGGAATTTGGCGCGTCAAATATGGGTATCTATTAGCGACAATAAGCCGGAGGATTTCCTTGAGAAAAAGTCAGCTATACGGTTATTAATTGCTTTTGCAATCGCACTGAAGTTGCACCTACGCCAAGAGAAAATTAACTCAGAAATAGAGCCGTTTGTATTGCCATATCAGTATGAAGTTCTCAAACAAATGAACAATCCCCCACTCGAAATTGGTTTTTGGATTGCAGATTACTTGACCCAACAGCACGATAAAAATAACCTTGATGTCTATCGGTTGACTGCGATGAATCAGTTAGTCAATAACATGATTGAGGCCTTGAGTGGTTGCGAGCGAATTTTGAGAACCCCTATGCCTCTAGCTTACGCGATTCATCTAAAACAGCTATTGTTACTTTATTCCTTAGCACTGCCATTTCAAATGGTGAAAGATTTGGGTTGGGGAACGGCCCCAGTAGTAGCTTTAATTAGTTTTACTTTGTTCGGAATCGAAGCAATCGGCATTGAAATCGAAAATCCTTTTGGTCACGATACTAATGATTTGCCCTTGGATAATATTTGTGCTACCATTCAGCGCAATATCGAAGATTTAATTTCTTTGTCTCCTAGTGTTCACAATCATGTGGAAAAGTAGTAGTCAGAGCAATCAATTAAGATAAAAACTTCGGAGTTACTTATCGGTAAAGTACGCACTGCGTACCTTACCGATAGATAGGATCTGATCTGCTTAAATCAGTCGGAAATCGTTAAGTCCAATTTGTGAAGCATTCACTCCGGTTAAAGAGACGATCGCAATACCATTCACTTTAATCAGAGTGCTGTTATTACTCTGGCTAATTTCCAATTGGTTGAAACTCAAGCCACTAGACAATCCTAGCACATCTTCTCCTTTCACAAAGTCGGAAATAATATCCAATCCCAGATTATTGCCGATCGCAAACGTGTCATTGCCCAAACCGCCAATTAAGCTGTCGTTGCCTAAACCTCCAAACAAGATATCGTTGCCTTCGCAACCGAGAAGCGTATCGTTACCTTGGTCTCCATAAATCGAATCATTGCCCTTACCGCCGTCAATTAAATCATTGCCTTGACCGCCATAAACTAGGTCATTTCCGGCATCGCCAGACAAAGTATCGTCCCCAACTTCTCCGAAGAGAGTATCATTGCCTTCGCTACCTAGCATTAAATCCTCACCGTTTCCGCCGAATAAAGTATCGTTTCCTTTACCGCCATCGATAAAATCGTTACCTTCATTACCCAAGATTAAGTCATCATCTTCTTGCCCGTTAAGTGAATCGTTTCCTTGATTTCCGAAAATAACATCTTTACCAAAACCGCCAAGAATGATGTCGTTTCCTTTGCCACCCAACAGGATATCGTCTCCCTTGTAGCCGTTAATGAAATCGTTGCCTTCGTTGCCGTTTAAAATGTCGGCGCTGTTGCCACCAATTAGGTTGTCGTTACCTGCTTTGGCATCGAATATATTGGGGCTGTTGCTGCCAAAATAACCGTCATTTTTGGGAGTACCGATCGGGATGCCGGAATTGCCGTTGATGATATTATCGACTGGATTTGGTCGATCGAGGTTTGGTCGTTCAATGCGATCGCCAATGCAGGTTAGATCGGGTGTGGGCGTACCAGTAGGCGTTGGTGTAGGCGTGGGAGTAGGAGTCGGCGTGGGGGTTGGCGTTGGAGTCGCCGTCGTATCCACAATAGTCAAAATCGCCGTTTTCTGATTTCCCAAACTAGCATTATTTGTGGCATTTGTCAAGCTGAGATTTACAGTTTCATTACCTTCTACTAAGGTGTCGTTAGTAATGGGAATAGTGAAAGTTTTGCTAGTTTCACCAGAAAGAAAGTTTAACGTACCCGATGTAGCAGTGTAGTCACTTCCGGCGGTGGCGCTACCGTCAGCAGTGCCGTAACTGACAGAGGCGGAGACATTGCTGCCACCTGTACGATTAACCGTAATTGTTTGGGTTGTGCCATTTTCATTAACGCTGTAAGTGCCACTGCTGAAATTAAAGGTTCCCGGCGCTGATATATCGTTATCGGCGATCGCCACGGAAGCAGTTTCAGTACCAGCAGCCCCCAAATTATAAGCAGCCGCACCGACTAAAGTCAGCTTCACAGCCTCGCTACCTTCCACAAGGGTATCGTCAATTGGAGTAATAGTAACATCTACAAAAGATTGACCAGCCGGAATGATAATGTTGCCCGTTAAATTTGGTGTGTAATCATTGCTGGTGGCAAAGCCGATACCGCTAGCAGCAGTATAATTGACTGTTAGTGGGAGTGCGGTACTGCCCGATCGCGTAATGCGGAAAACACCAGGATTTGCAGCAGATTCGGCTGCTGCTGCGTCTGTCGCAGTAATAGTGACAGTCGGTAAGGCAATGTTAAACCGGGCGACACTCGGATCGTGGTCGCTGTCTTGGTCGGCAAATTCTGAGTTAATATGAACGACATCAAATCCGGCTAAATTTTTAGCTAAGTTATTGCTAGCTAAAATGTGGTCGAGAACCTGCGCGTTGCCTTGAAAATTATAGGTGTACTGCTCATTTATCGGCAGAGTTTCGATTAAGTTTTGCAGTACCGCAGTGCCACTACCGCCGGGAATTCCCCGCACCACATTCAGCGGTTCGGAAAATGCAAAATCATTCAAATCTCCGGCAACAATTACATTCGCATTGGCATCAACTGCCAAAATGCTATCCACAAAATTGTTGACAATTTGTGCTTGTTGCAGGCGCTGAGTTTCTGAAGTTAGAACTGGTGGCTGATTGGGACCGAAAAGCGGTTGGTCGCCTCCTTTTGAGTTGAAGTGATTGGCAATTACAAACACCGATTGGCCGTTGAATTGAAATTCACCGACTAGAGGCTTGCGGCTGGTATTAAATGCTGCATTGGTAGGGTCAATTCTGCCGGGACTTGCTGACAGTGCGGGCGCGCCACTGACGGTGTTAACCGTTGTTGCGGTTGTGGAAGTGCCGCCAGTGCGATCGACAAAAGTAACGCGGCTGGGATTGAACAAAAATCCGACGCGAATATTGCCGCCCGGTTCGCCGCCGTCTTGGTTGTTTACCGGGTTAATTTGCCGGAATTCATAAGTCGGGCCGCCCGCTGTTTTAATTGCCGTAATTAAGGTGTTGTAAGTTGTATCTGCCGCCACTACACCGTCATTGGTTGCGCCGTTGTTGTCTTGAATTTCCTCCACATTAATAATGTCAGGACTTTTGAGATTGGTGACAATGCGGCTGGCGATGGCTGGGAATTTGGCAGTATCGCTGGGGTCTAAATTCTCGACATTGAAAGTAGCAACTGTTAGCTGGGTGGCATTTCCAGTTAGGTTTGTAACTTCCTTAGTCAGCCCGCCAGATGTAACGCTGGCTTGAGGAATTTGAGTGGTATTTAAAAGCTCGTAATTGCTGAAACTGTAACCGATAACGCCCGTAACTGTGCTTAATTTGTCGGCGACGTTGGTAACAGGTGACAAGCTGCCATTGGTGGGAGGATTCAGCAGAGTATCGTCAATTTGAATCCGTTCGGGATTAAAATCAGTAGCAGAAACGGCAATCCCGCCGCGACTTGTTCGGCCCGTAGCATTCACACCGTTATCTGGCAAAACATAGAATTCGCCAAAGTTGTTTGTTGGGCCGACAACTACTGGATTGTTGACTTGTACCAGCATTGATTCTAAACTTTCGTAGAAGTCGATGCCTTCAGTTGTTGGGTCAAAATCGCCGCCAGTTTCTACATTGCCGGCAGTAGTGAAGTCGTTTTGAATGAAGGTTGTCGGTTGAATTCGGCCACTGGTACCAATGATAGTTGGAGTAATTGTTCCTAAAGATGCGATCGCACCTACAGCAGCCCCAGTAACCGTAGCATTAATTTGGGTAGTGGTAAGATTGGTGGCGTTGTTAGCAGGGCGGAATTCATCAACTCGACCAGTTACTTGTACCGATTGTCCGACTGTCGGATTGGGTATTGTCGAACTTCCCAAGAACACAAAAATCGCTTCCGATGTAGAATCTGGATTAGCCCCGGTGTCGGGAGTCGGGTCTTGCATATAAAAACCGCGACCGCTACCAGTGGCGATTAAGGCTGTGACTACACCTGGAACATTGCTAACAGTTTGAGTGGCTAAAGATGATGTGTGACTTGCGCCTTGAATGTTGCGGATACGAACCGGAGAACTACCCAAAGTTACGATATCGCTGCGGAATTTTTGGAAGTTTTCCTGGGGCAAATCTTTGGAGATAACATTGTCGCCGTACCACAGATTGTCGCCGTTATCAACTAATAGCTGAATCTGACTGCTATCGGTTAAGTTATTCGGCACTTCGACAATTGATTCAAAACTGCCACCTGCATTTAAAGCAGTCAAGTTTGCCGATCGCACTTGAGGCGCATCAGCAGCATTCCCAGTCCAAGTATACAACCGGAAATCTTTCGGCGCAGTACCCGTAGCACTGTCAGCAGGGCCGGCAACAATTAGGTATTCGTTGTTAGCATTGCGATCGATACTGCGAATTCCGCGCCCGCCCAAATCTAGTTGAATTGGAGCACCAATTGTGGCGCTAGTAGCGGTTCCCGTTACCAAGCTGGCAAAGTTGGTAATCGGTGCGATCAAAGCTTTTGTGCGATCGCTTGCTGGAACTTGCGGAGCCCGGAATGCCACATAGCCAGTAGTGTTGTCAGGTGCAAACGTCAAACCTTCGATATTGAAACCGTCTAAGGTAGTAGCTTCTGGGATTTTGCCCGCAGCCGCACTAGCAGTAAAATTGAAACCGTTAGTATCTCCCCACGCGATCAAATCGCCTTTCAGGTTGTCGTATCTGCCAGCAAAAGTCAGATTGGTTGTCGCACCGCTACCGGAGATATCGGTAGCAAACAAGCGGTTGCGATTCGGCCGCGAGTTGCCGCTGCTAGCGTTGCTTTCGGAACCCATCCAGTAAATGCGGTTGCCGAGTCGGGTAGAAGCTTCGATGTCCACTTCTCTGGGAAGGCCGCCGGAGATATCCGTCAAACCAAGAGAGTTGGTAAAGTCAAAGCTTTTGACTGGTAAACCGGAATTGGCCCGATCGTACAAACGAAGGGCTTGGTCTTCGTCGTCGCCAACTAGCATATAGTTAGAGTCGATCGCGATCGCCGTACTCGCATCGCTTGTTCCAGTCAGAAAACGGCTAATTGTCGGAGTGACAGAAGCAGCCGAAGCCGCGTATTTCAGAACAGTAGATGTTGTGTTTATACCGTCACTTACAGTTACAGTCACGTCAGCATAGCCGACACCCACAGGATTGATTTTTAGATTGCGACTTGCGCCAGTTCCGCTAATAGCTAAATTGGCATTGGGAACCACAGCAGTGTTGCTGCTGGTTGCGGTTAATGTCAGGTTGGCAACAGCAGTTTCGGCATCAGCTAGAGTAAAGTTAACGCCGAAATTCTTAGCCGGATCTGTGGGGTCGTTGATGACGCCAGACAAGCTAGGAACTGTTAAAAATGTAGAAGCTGCACTCGGTGCGATCGTCGGCGGAGTGTTAGCAGTCGCTGTCACAGTTGTAGTGACGGCGGTAGTCGAGGAATTGTTGGTTTCGTTGCTTTCGGCGATCGCACTTCCCGGATCGGCAACTGCGTCACCTATAGCACTGGTGACAGTGCCCGCAGTAGTACGAGTCACATTAACAGTCAGGGGAACGCTGCCGCCAGCCGCGATCGCACCGCCAGTAAAAGTAACGACTCCAGCCGCTTGACTGACTGTATAACCCGTACCGCTGGCCGAGTTGTATGTCACCCCCGCAGGTAAAGTAAATTTGGCGCTAACTCCTGTCGCAGCAGTACCGCTGTTAGCCAATGTCAGCGTGTAGTTGAAGGGATTGTTGACAGTTGCATTAGCCGGGGCGCTGCTGGTGATGGTTAAGTCGGGTAAAGGAGTGGTTGTGGCGATCGTCACGGCAGCAGCAATATCTGTCAATGCAGTAGGATTAGTCACAGTCGTAGCTGTGCGCGGAGTCGTCCAAGTACCCGTAACAGCATTGTAAGTGCCAGTTAACTTAGTAAATGCCCCGCCCGCCGGATCGGGAAAAAGAGTTGTATTAGTTCCATCCCCAAAAGTTCCCTGGGCATTCTTGTAGATATCACTTGTAGGCAATACATAACCGCCAGTAGCTGGATTTGCAGTCCCTACACCCGTGCCAAAAAATACAGCATCAACAGGAACAGTGGTGCTAGTAATACTGGCGATCGGAACATCAAAAATCGCAATCCCGTCAGCATTAGCGCCTCCATTTCCTAGCACTCCGCCACTGTTAAAATCTCCAAAACCCTCACCCGCAGTTGTGCCTGTATTGATAGTTTTCAGCCAATTTGCCCCAGAAATATCTGTAGTGGCTACACCATTAATTAGCTTGCCCGAACCGCCTACATAAGCAACTTGTCCCTTAGTGAGAGTACCTGAATTAATACTGAAACCGTAAGTCAAAGCAGCCCCGCTAACCCATCCGTTGGCGAGTGCAGTTCCATTATTTGCCCACACCACGGTGTAGGGAGTCGCTGCAAAGTCGATCGCCTCTGTAGCAATTACCTGCAAATACTCGTAAGGGCTATCTGTACCGGCTGGATTTGCCATGTAGCCCGAAATAATTAACTTGGTGGCCATAGCACTTTTTCCCAATTTGCGATCGTTGTTCACTCCCAAAGACAGATACTACGATGCTAACGTTAAGGAATAGTAACTGTTTATTTAAGTAACAATTAATAACTACAAAACCAAAAAACTGCATACCCACACGACTTACGCAACTGGCATATAGTGTTCCTTAGTTTTATCTCAAATTATCTCATTGCTATAATGTTTATTTAACCAACTTGACAAACTCTTAAAAATATTAGTCTTGCTACCACTATAAAGACAATCTAGCTCTTTTTCTACAGTAGTGCGGTTGCCATACAAATTATCCAGAATGGCACAACCAGAGGGAGACATCTCCAAATAGCGAATACTATCTTTCAGATAAAGAGATACAACGTGCCAGTAAAACCGAGGATAACCAGCCCTTAAATCTTGATAATTTGAGTATCCCAATAACTTATTACTACCTACTTCTTCAAACTCGGAAAATAAAGCAGGTAACTTAAACAGATAAGATGGATCGGATAACTGACCAATTAAATCAGCCCCGCGAGTCAAACCCGGAAAATCAAGTGTGTCTTGGTGTAAGTGGTCTTTAGGAACAGGAAAACGAGTTAATTCAATATTTAATTGAATAATATCTAAATTAATCAACTCATACTTACTAAAATTTTCAATTACAAACAACTTACCACGATCCACATGATATGGTGTTAAACTAGCACCCGTAGCTGTCGGAGAAATGTTAATACTATCACCATCAACCCCTGTCACGAAAATATGTTCTGCCATGCAATCCTGGCTGCAAATTCCCTTCAGGTAGCCAATATCATGGCAAAGTAAAGACACAATGAAATTCAGCCAATCATGGGCAGAAACCTGTTCTTTGCAAAGGAGTTTGCCAGAGAGAATTTCCTGACCAACTAAAACCACTTGAACAGTGTGTTCTAGATTGTGATAGGGCGCATCGCAATTCGCGATCGCCTCTAGAATCTGTGGACCTATCAAACTAAATAAATCGAGATATTCCCGCTGTTCTTCTCCGTAAATATACTGATACTCAGTCGTGAGATATTTAATACAGTGGTGAATCAACTTAGATTGAGCTTGAGGAATGGCAGTCATACTCTCAATCGACAAGACGAAGGTTTTTTTAATGATAACTCATGGTCTATTTATAGCAAGTATTGAAACTGGATTTATCGCAGACAACTAAACTTTTAAACAAAATTTAAACAAACATTAACTATAGCAATCCTAAATCAATAGATGTATTTACTTTTACAAATCCCTAAAATTAGCGCATAAACCAAGAAATAAATCTTTGAAAACAGCTTTAAAATAATTTAGACGATTCGGTACCAAACTACGGCCAAGCCAGCCAAAACTAACAATACAGGCATCAACCAATCGCCCCACCGTACATACAAAGTCTGAGTTTGCCTGCGATAAATAGTAGCATCTTGGACTTCATAAGTATTAATTCCCGACATCCACAGCGTCTCACCGTGAGGATTCACAAAAGCAGAATAACCCGTATTAGTTGCGATCGCCGCCCATCGATCCGTCTCAATTGCCCGCATCACATCAAGAGCATGGTGCTGAGCCAACATCGGCGGTTTATAATGAGCATTATTGGAAGCTGTTAGCATAAATTCGCCCCCATTCGCCGCCTGATATCGAAAAATTTCTGAAAACGCTGAATCGTAACAAATACCGACAATCGCGCGGCCAAAAGGCGTATCAAACAATTGTTTGGGATTTCCCGGTACTAAATGCGCGTCTAAAGGAGAAAGCCGATTGATCATCCCCCCTAAGATTTCGTAAAATGGGATATATTCGCCTAAAGGTACGAGCTTGGTTTTATCGTAGCGGCTGATGATTTCTCCGGTTTTGTCGATCGCCAATAAGCTATTAGTCATACCATCCCCTTCCTGTCCAAAGCCTCCCACCAAAGCGAGAATACCGCGATCGAGAATTGCTTGATAAAAAGACAGAGTAGAACGCTGATAGTCATTTGTCCAGAAAAAAGGCAAAGCCGTCTCTGGAATTAGCACAACATCCACGCCTCTATCTGCTAACTGTTTGTATCCCGCCGTGTAACCTTCCAAGGCCCGACGCCAGCCCTGGGAGTCAAACTTAATCTCGTTCGGAATATTACCTTGAATAATTCCTATTTTTAACGCCATTCCCGGCTCTTCAATTAAGGGGCGATTATATAAACTCCACCCCACAATATGCAAAATTAAACACAAAATTCCCGGTAACAAATAAGTAATCCAATTCTTCCTTCTTCCTTCCCCCATCCCCCCTAGGGGGGGGTAGGGGGGGGTTTCTTCTTCCATCCCCCCTAGGGGGGGGTAGGGGGGGGTTTCTTCTTGTTTCCCCCCTAGGGGGGGGTAGGGGGGGGTTTCTTCTTGTTTCCCCCCTAGGGGGGAGTAGGGGGGGGTTTCTTCTTGTTTCCCCCCTAGGGGGGAGTAGGGGGGGGTTTCTTCTTGTTTCCCCCCTAGGGGGGGGTAGGGGGTGGTTTCTTCTTGTTTCCCCCCTAGGGGGGGGTAGGGGGTGGTTTCTTCTTCCATCCCCCCTAGGGGGGGGTAGGGGGGGGTTCTTCCTTGGGGGTAGGGGGTGGTTCTTCCTTGGGGGTAGGGGGTGGTTCTTCCTTGGGGGTAGGGGGTGGTTCTTCTTCCTTCCATCCAAGCTTCAGCAATTAACCCATTTACTGCTACAATGGCCGCCGTTACTGCACTCGGCCCAGAGAGTTGACCGAGGTGTAAAATAGCTAAATTGTGGGGGCTTTGGGTGTAAGATAGTGATGTCCACCACAGCGAACCTTGACTCCAAAAACTTTCTAAAGCACACCATAATGCCGTGCCAATTAAAACACGAATTAATGATGAGAATTTGGAGTTACCCCCCCCAGCCCCCCCTTGTAAAGGGGGGGAGTGAAGAGTTCCCCTTTTAAAAATGGGGGAGTTAAGAAGAACCCCCCCCAGCCCCCCCCTAGGGGGGAAAGAAGAGAGGGAGTTGAAAGTTACAAATAGCCATGCCCAAACAGCAACTAAGGCGGCTCCCCAGAGAGTGATGAATGCCCAACAAAAAAGTGCGATCGCTAAACTAGGCCACCACGGAACCCCCAACCAAGTCATGGGGTGAATTCCCATAATCCAAGACAAAGCTAATCCGTGATAGCCAATTCCCCAGAGTAAAGGAAGAAGGAACAAGGAAGAGGGAATAAAAAAGAATTTTTGTTTGTTTACTTCTTGTTTTGGCTGTTGGTAATCTACAACCAAAACCCAGAGGGGAACTAAGGCGAACCAAGCCAAAAGCCAAGCATTTACTGGTGCGGTTGTCAATCCCATCACAATACCGCCCAAAAGTGCGATCGCCCATCCTAATTTCTGAGGTGTATTCACCTCGATTTTTTGAAATTTGCGTTTATTAAATGAGCTACTTATATAAAATCCTCTCTTCATCGTCCTGTATTAAACTCTCTCTTCTCTTGCTTCGGGTACTTCGCGCCTTCGCGGTTAAATCATTCCGATACAACCGGAATTGATATTACTACGCGCTTTGTTATCTCAAAAAAACCTCCCTTCAGGTCGGAAACCTAAAGGAAGAAAACCTTTTATCTCAAGTACAACAATGTCTTTAGGAGCAATTATGGCAAGCTAGATCGCACTCCGGCATCTATCTAATGATAGAAATTATCGGCAAGGTGGCTAAGTATTTTGAATTGCTGCTTTGAGACTCTTGCAGAATTGGGCGATAGATTCTAAACCCTGTTCTGGAGTGCCATCAGCTAAACGTTTGACAAAAGCACTGCCCACAATGGCAGCATCTGCGCCCCATTCTTTCACTTGACGAGCGTGTTCCGGTGTCGAAATTCCAAAACCGATGCCGATGGGTTTTTCGGTGACGCTGCGCAGTTCTTGCAGTAACTCTTTTGCTCGCTTTTCTAATCCATCCCGCACTCCTGTAACGCCGGTGACGCTGACTAAGTAAATAAATCCTTGAGACTGCTTAGCAATAGCTTCTATGCGGCTTTTGGGACTTGTGGGAGCAACTAATAATGTGAGTTCAATGCCTAATTTGTTGGCTGGTTGAATTAGGGTTTCGGCTTCTTCTAAGGGCAAATCTGGTACTACTAATCCCTGGACTCCGGCACTTTTGATTTGCTGCAAGAAAGTTTCTACACCTCGATACAAAATCGGGTTATAGTAGGTGAACAGAATAATGGGCGATCGCAAATTAGGGCTAACTTTGGCGACCATTTCCAGCACGTCATCTAAGCGAGTTCCGTGCTGCAAAGCCCTGGTAGCAGCAGCTTGAATGACTGGCCCGTCAGCCAGGGGGTCGGAATAGGGAACACCAAGTTCGATCGCATCAGCACCGTTGTCATCCAAAACTTGCAGTGCTTTGGCCGTTGTCTCCAAGTCGGGGTCGCCAGCAGTAATGAAAGGGATTAAAGCGCACTGATTTTTTTGGCGCAGGTTTTCAAAGCAATTAGAAATAGTCATTAGTTATTGGTTATTAGTCAGTGGTTATTGATTATTGGTTATTGGCAGCACCGCGCCCTGAGCGTAGTCGAAGGACGCCGCTAATAACAAATAACTAATTATTTTTTTCCTGTTCAATTTCAGCTTGAATTTTTGCCAATTCTTCGGGAGTCAGTGCATCAAGCTGCTTCTGCAATACTGCTTCTTTGTAGTCCTTCAGTTGCTGACTGTAGGTCATACCTTGAGTAACAGCTCGAAATAGATAGGTAGCCAGCCATCCAATTAAGCCGGCCACCAAAAATAATTGACTCCAGATACCAGCCTTGGTGCTGTCGAGTCCCGCCAATTGCAGCAACAAGTAGGCTAACCCACCAGCCACAAAGACACCGAGTGTGATTCCAATTACGTCTATACGTCGCATTTAGGCTTCTATCTGCCGCCGTTTGGGGCGAAAATTTAAAAATGGAGCTAGGAGAAACATACCTGGGAAAAAGAAGAACATCAAGAAGTACATGAACGCCCGTTCCAAAGAAGTAGCAATGTACCAGCGGCTGTTGAGATAGGCGTAGGTAGCTGCGGGTACTACCAGGAGATAAGCTCCCGCCAAGACGGCGTACAGCAGTAGGGTAATATACATAGATTTGCTTTAGGGGAATAATTACAGGCGGTAGGTGAGATAGGCGCGATCGCCTAGGACACACTGATTGATTATTGTACCGCTTAGGGGGATGCAGCGCGGTTTTTGAGAAATTTTAGATTAGGGGTTGCGTAAAATAGGGTTTTGGTTGTATTGTATAAAGCTGTGGTTGTCTGTGGGGGCATAATCCTGCTACAGTAACTTAAATCAGGGGGTGTGGCGGAATGGTAGACGCTACGGACTTAAAATCCGTTGACCCGAAACGGTCGTGTGGGTTCAAGTCCCTCCACCCCCATTCAAATTCGATGCTTTGTGAGTCAAGACTCTCAGATTTACTGATTGACCGAGATTTTTGTTTGCCGCTCATCATAACCATAAGAAGCTCTCTTCCCTCTGGGATGAATTAAAAATTATGGTCATTAAAGATATCGGAGAACAAGGTCTTTTAAAAATATTGCAAAAATTCTGCCCCCCAGAGATAGTCGGTGATGATTGCGCTGTGATGGTGACAAGTCCCAACCAATCTCTGGCTGTGACGACGGATATGTTGGTGGATGGAGTGCATTTTAGCGATCGCACTACCAGCCCCTATGATGCAGGATGGCGCGCGGCAGCCGCGAATTTGTCGGATCTGGCAGCGATGGGAGCAAGACCTCTGGGGGTGACAGTAGCCCTGGCTGTGGCGGCGGATACGGCTGTGCTGTGGGTGGAAGAGTTTTATCGGGGGATGACGGCTTGTTTGCAAGTGTATCAGACGCCGATCGCCGGGGGAGATGTTGTACGATCGCCCGTTGTGACTGTGGCGATTACGGCTTTTGGGGAGGTTGAGCGCGATCGTATCATTAGTAGGTCACAGGCGCGATCGGGCTGGGCGATTGTGGCTACGGGTGTTCACGGGGCCTCTCGCGCTGGATTGGAGTTGCTGTTGAATCCTGAATTTGGGCAAAATCTCACCACAGGCGATCGGGCTACTTTGATTCTAGCCCACCAGCGCCCTCAACCGCGGCTGGATGTTTTGCCGGTGCTTTGGGAAATCTTGGGTTGTGAAGATGGGATGGAACCCCCCCTCAGTCCCCCCCTTGCTAAGGGGGGGAAGCCGGATTTGAATTCTCCCCCCCTGGGTAAGGAAGGGAAGCCGGATTTGAATTCTCCCCCCCTGGGTAAGGAAGGGAAGCCGGATTTGAATTCTCCCCCCCTTAGCAAGGGGGGGCCGGGGGGGGTTAATTCTCCCACGCTGATGAATGAGGATCTAAATTCTCCCCCCCTTAGCAAGGGGGGGCCGGGGGGGGTTAATTCCCCAATTCCGATCGCCGGAATGGACAGTAGCGATGGCTTAGCAGATGCGATTATTCAAATTTGTCTGGCTAGCGGTGTTGGCGCAAAAGTCGATCGCCCCAAAATACCAATTCCCCATATTTTCAGCGAACTTATATCAACTGAAACAGCTTTAGAATGGGCATTGTACGGCGGGGAAGACTTTGAGTTAGTGCTGTTTTTGCCACTGGTGCAAGCTCAGTTATTGGTAGAAAAAATCGGAAATGGGGCCGCGATTGTGGGAATGACTACAGATAGCACGGATATCTGGTTGACTGATAGCAGCGGTATTTATCCTGATGTTGTATTAAAGCTCGATCGAGGATTTCAGCACTTCTAAATAATCTCTTGTCAGCCTAGGAACTTGGGCGAGGGTTGAGTCAAGCCGGCGAACCATTGGTTCTGTTACTGTAAGCAGTAGCCAGATTCTGTTGAGTTTGAGCAAACTTTTCGCTCCCCGGTTCCCGATTACTTAAAACTATTTGATAACCAGTAATGGCAATTTCCATATTCTTCTCTTTATTACCGCTGCTAAACTCACTAATATGACCACTCAAACTTTCAATTAGGCCAATAATTGAGCTAATTGTTTCTGAATTTTCACCGTCCAGTAACTTAAAAGAAACTTGCTCTAAAGTCCGGGCAAAACTGTCATTGAGGAGATGTTGCCGTTGAGCTAGCATGGGGAAAATTACTGCACTATCGCTATTGCTAGCTTGTTCTGCTTGCAATAATTCTAGGAAGAAGTTTGCATATTCTTGAAAATTTTCACCTTCAGATATATTGCTATCTCCGTCATCATTCATATCCATAAATTGCCCTAGCTCACGGGCCAGATTTCGCAGAAATTGAGCGCCATTTTCCCCTCCTTGTTGAGCCAAGGTTGATGCTACTAACTCGCAAGTTTCCAGAAATCCGCGATCCAACAATTCTGAGTTATCCTGTAATATCTGCGGTTCTTCGACCTTGGGGCAATTCAGCAAGCTGTGAATTAATTGGAGATAGGCTTGGGCGCGGTTTTTTTCCATTGTGGAGAGTTGTCAATAACACCGGAATGTATTTTATCATGATTGGTCGGTGACGAGAAACCGGGTTTTTGCGACAGACTTGGTTACAGGCGAAAACTCTGGAAAAAACCCGGTTTCTTTGGTTATGTGTAGAAAGAATGGAGTCGGCGATTGAAATCGCCGCATCATCTATTACAATTGATTTGGATCGATTCCCATTTCTCGGAGTCTTGATTCTAAAGCTTGCGATCGCGACGGGTCAAACATTTCGAGTCCCTTGTCAGATAACTGGAACCGGACGCCCAGTCTGGGACTGATCCAACCGTCTATTTGTTCGATCGCTTCTAATTGTTCTTGTTGACGTTGCCATCCTGTAAACGATTTCAACGTCATTGGTAGCTTATTTACATAATGCTACCTTGGGAATTAATCTCTCCAAAATTTGCTCGATCGCCTTGGCAGTCCAATCAATATCAGCTTCCGTTGTTTCCCGTCCCAGACTCAACCGAATGCCGCAAATAGCCATTGTTTTGCTATATCCCATTGCCAATAATATCGAACTCGGTGTCAGTTTTCCGCTGTTACAAGCAGAACCGGAACTAATGCCAATTCCCGCCAAATTGAGCTGTCTTACTAAAGTTTTTCCCGTCACTTTTCCTGGGTCGCAGTCGGGAGAAACAATGCAAAAACTGACGTGGTGTGGCAGTCTACAATATCGATCGCCAGTTGGTACTAAACTAGGTACGTGGGCTAATCCGTCAAAAAGGCGATCGCGCAATTCAATTAATCTTGCAGTTTCCCCATCCATCTCCTGGGATGCCAATTCCGCCGCCACCCCAAAACCCACAATTATGGGCACTGCTTGCGTCCCGGAACGCAGTTTCAATTCTTGGCCACCACCAGTCAAGATTGGCGCTAATTTTACACCAGGACGCACGTAAAGCGCCCCCGCACCTTGGGGCCCATACAGCTTGTGACTGGAAAGGGAAAGCAAGTCTACGGGAAGTTTCTGGACATCGATGGGTAATCTGCCAGCAACTTGAACTGCATCGGTATGAAACAGGATATCGCGATCGCGGGCGATCTTTCCTAATGCTTCAATTGGTTGCAGCGTGCCAACTTCGCTTTGTCCGTAAATGATGGAAATTAACACTGTATTCGATCGCACTGACTGCTGCAAATCCCAAGGGTGAACTCGCCCAAGTTTATCCACCTGTAGGCGAGTCACTTCCCATCCCCACTGTTCAAGTTGTAGCGCGGTTTCTGATACTGCTGAATGCTCTACGCTAGAGATAATTATGTGCTGTGGCGTAGTATAAAGACGCGCAATTCCCAGGATGGCTAAGTTGTCAGCTTCAGTACCACCTGAAGTAAAAATCATCGATTCTGGGAGAGCGTTAATCAGGCTAGCTACCTGCATTCTGGCTAATTCTAAAGCTGTGGCAGCTCTTTGTCCCCACTCGTGCAAACTCGAAGGATTTCCCCACAGTTGAGCAATAGCTTTTTGCATCGCATCAATTGATTCTGGGCGTGTGGGAGTCGTGGCGCTATAGTCGAGATAAATTTGCATGGCTTTAAATAGGTTAGTTATTGGTTATTTGTTATTGGTTATTTGTTATTGGTTATTGGTTATTTAACTAACTTCCCGGTTTACAAACATTATAGTCTTCGTGGGACAAAACTTTTTGGGGAATCAAGAACGTCCCACAATCTTCGCAGAGCATTCTGTAGTTGCGCGTTACAGGAATACTCACGATCAAACGATTGTGACGCAGGCGTTTGCCACCAAAATCTCTGTAATTTTTATTTTCACCCAAAGCTGCTATAATTGCTCGTGCTTTAGTAACTACATGATCTGGCAGACCTCTGAGATCGATGATATCTCTGGCAAATGAAGCCTCCCTTTCCTGTTTTTTGGTTTGTTTTTCCGCCCGCAGTTGGACGCACTGCTGCTGTGCTGCAAACTCTTGCGTACAGCGATGACACGCTTTACCATATCCTTTGTGACCGCACGGAAAAAGTGTTTTTCTTTTAGCCATAAAGCAGCAGTATCGGGTTCGATCCACGCCCCTGAATGCTGCTACCCTACCAGTGATGCTTCCGGCATCGAGGCAGTCTTAAAAGACGTACAATCTATTCCCTTTCATAAATTTAATAGGTTCTAACCATACATTATCGAATATATTTGAACAGTAAGCTGATAAATAACCTCAAGATTTTTTAAACTTTTGTGGATAAACTTTTTTATATTTTACTGCGTTTGTGCTCGCTTTTGTTACTGACAATCGGTCTGGCTGCTTGTGGACAACGAGAGCAAGAGTTGCCTAAATCATCTCCCAGTCTGACTCCTTTGCCTCAAGACCCTTTGTTGCAAGTATACTTCAATCAGTCACTCACTTCCAGTTATACAGAGCCTTATCGTCTGCAAACTAGACCTGGAGATGATTTGGAAAAGTTGGTCACGGAGGCGATCGCCACTGCTGAATCGACGGTAGACGTAGCGGTGCAGGAGTTTCGCTTGCCCGGTATAGCGCGAGTTTTAGCCGATCGCCAACGTTCTGGGATCAAAGTGAGATTGATTGTCGAACATATGTATAGTCGCCCTTGGAGCGATTTTTCCGCGTCGGAGTTAGGGAAATTACCAGAAAGAGAGCGCGATCGCTACCAGGAATTTGTTCAACTTGCAGATACCAATAAAGACGGGAAATTGAGTGCCGATGAAATCCAGAAAAATGATGCTTTGCTAATTCTCAAAAATGCAGCTATTCCTTTAATAGATGATAGGGCTGACGGTTCTAAAGGTAGCGGCTTGATGCACCATAAATTTGTGATTATTGACAATAAAACCGTGATTGTAACTTCAGCTAATTTTACAACTAGCGATGTACATGGTGATTTCAAAACAGCAGAAAGCCGTGGCAACGCTAACAATTTATTAAAAATTCAAAATCCTGAATTAGCACAAATATTTACTCAAGAATTTAACATCATGTGGGGCGATGGACCAGGAGGTAAACCAGACAGTAAATTTGGCATTAAAAAGCCCTTTCGTCAAGTACAAAAAATCCGAGTAGGGAATGGGAATGTGGCGGTGCAATTTTCGCCGACTTCCAAGACATTACCATGGGAAAAAAGTGTTAACAGTTTGATTAATAAAACTTTGGGACGTGCCAAAAAGTCAGTGGATTTGGCACTGTTTGTTTTTTCTGCTCAGCGGTTAGCAAATACTCTGGAAATTGAGGCGAGGCGGGGAGTTGCAGTGCGAGCTTTAATTGACTCTAATTTTATTTATCGCTCTTACAGTGAAGGTTTGGATATGATGGGGGCGACTTTGATTGAACATTGCCAGTTGGAAGCGGACAATCGCCCTTGGAAACAACCCCTAACTACGGTGGGAGTGCCTGTGTTACCAAAGGGCGATCGCCTGCACCACAAATTTGGGGTTGTAGATGGAAGTATCGTGATTACAGGCTCTCACAACTGGAGTGAGGCGGCAAATCATGGGAATGATGAGACGCTATTGGCGATCGACAATCCGGTAGTTGCAGCCCATTTTGAGCGGGAGTTCGATCGGCTTTACAAAGGTGCAATGTTGGGAATTCCGCCTCGAATCAAGCAGAGAATTGATGCTAGGAAAAAAGAGTGCGAATCAGTACCATTAGCATCCAAATCTTCAACAGTGGTGGCGGGAAATGTCGCCGCCAAACTTCCAATTGCTTCTGGTAAAAAATTAGTTAATTTGAATACCGCGAGTCAGGCAGAATTGGAGACTTTGCCGGGAGTTGGGCCAAAGTTAGCCGAAAGGATTATGGCAGCGCGGCAACAGCAACCTTTCACATCTGTGGACGACGTGGCGCGGGTGCAGGGCATTGGGGAGAAGCTTTTAGAGAGATGGCGCGATCGAGTAACTTGGTAATTAAGTTTGTACTCAGGACTTCATTCCTGACAAAGTTCACAGTCCGAAATTCCATCCTTCCTTTCGCAACCCAGCATCAAAGACTCAAGTCCTCACTAGAAACCTATTGAACCTACTTTGACAACAAAAGGGCGAAAGATTGGCGACGAAGTTGCCTGAGTTAGGAGTCAATCCGAACCCATTGAAAACTAACAATTTTATGCGATTTCCCCGACTTCTTAAAGAAGTCAGGGATCTGGATCTATTGGGCAGTGGACTTACTTAATAGCGGTCAATAGCACTTATTCCCAGTTTATCGAGTCAGCCGCTGGCCGTCCTTGAACACTCCCGGAAAACGCTTACCACTGGTATCAATAATTATCCCTTTACCGTGAGGCAATCCCTTGCGAAATTCTCCCTCATAGCGGATACCATTGGAGAACGCACAACTACCCCTAGCATCGAGTTCTTGATTAAAAAATTGTCCCGAACACCGGGTACCGTCGGCGCGGGTGAACACCCCGGCACCTAAAGGTTTACCCCCCAAAAATTGACCGACAAATCGATCGCCATTAGCAAAAATGAATTGCCCCTGTCCAGTCGGCGTACCCACTTTCCAATCGAGAGAAAACGGCCCAACGTAGCGATCGCCATTAGTAAAAATAGCAGTCCCAAAACTAATTCTGCCATTTCGGAATACGCCCTCGACGCGAGCATCATCCTTAAAAATAAATTGTCCTCGACCATTTGGCTGGCCAAGGCTGAACAGCCCCTCATAGCGATCGCCGTTAGAGTAGATATACACCCCCGTGCCGCCCGGTAAACCGTTAACTAAGTCTCCGATGTAGCTATCGCCATTATCATAATCGCACCGAACTCTAGCTGTAGCGATAGCTGGCACACAGCGACCGGTTCTAGCTCCTCCTTGCGCCATTGATGGCAATGGATAAGTCGCATAACTACCAATGCCCAAAACTGATGCAACTAATAAAGCAATTCCACTGGTTTTAAAACGGGAAATCATTAACCAAGTTTCTCCTATGCGATTCTGGATATTATTTTCCTTCGTCATTTGTCGTTTGTCCGATTTCCGCTCAAAACTGGCCTTAAAGGCTCAATTTATGATTTACGAAAGTCCCGGTTTGCCATTGCGGAATACCCCCGGAAAGCGTCTGCCACTAGCGTCGATCATCGTCCCGACACCGTGAGGCAATCCCTTTCGCAATTCTCCTTCATAGCGCGTACCATTAGGGAAAGTGCAGGTAACGGAAGCATCAAGTCCTAGATTAAAAAAACTACCTGAGCAGCGAGTTCCGTCTGCCCGCACCAATAGCCCTGGCCCAAAGGGTGAACCTGCAAAGAATAGTCCTTCATAACGATCGCCATTGGAGTAAAAAAATTGACCCCGCCCAGCCGGTTGGCTACTAATCACATTAGTCTGAACATTTCTGACAACTCCAAAGTCTCCGATGTAGCGTTCTCCATTGGGAAAAATCACCGTCCCAGACCTCATCGTGCCGTCTTGGAAGATGCCTATGTAGCGGCCATCATCTTTAAAAATAAATGTCCCTCGGCCATTGGGGACTCCATTGCGAAATTGTCCTTCGTAGCGATCGCCATTAGCATATACATAAACACCCGTACCATCGGGCAAGCCATTCACAAAGTCTCCCTCGTAGTTGTCGGCCCCCTCATAATTACATTTCACTTTCCCCGTAGGAGGATTACCTTGACATACGGGAGGACGTTTGCCTTCTTCTTTTTTTGGCTCATCTTTTGGTTGAGCAATTGACGGCTGAGGATTCAAGAGATTAGTCGCGCTTCCGATACAAGAAGCAACTAATATCACCATCCCTAATTTTTGAATTGAACCGAGCATGAGAAATCTCCTTTGACTTGAAAATATAGGGATTTTAGAGAAGTTAAGGCTTGCTGAAATGTTTGGTATTTTTCAATTCTAATGTTGATTTTTCAGGAGCGCTAATTGCTGTGTCTTGGCTGTAGGGACACTCCAAGAGCCCATTGGTGTCAATTTAAGGTAGAACCTATAGTCCGCCAGGGGTTGAAACCCCTGCCTCAAAGCTCAAGTCCTCTCAAGAGGACTGAAGAGAAGAATTTTCAACTCATTAGTCCTCTTTAGAGGACTTTAGCTATTAGACAGGGAATTCATTCCCTGGCGGACTGGCGGGAGGACTAACAGATTTGGCGGGCTGATATCGAAGTCAGCCCTAAATACAAAAAGGCAAAAATTAAAGTTTTTGCCCTTAGCATTTTTGCTGCTTTACTGTCAATTATTAGCGCCCCGTCGCTCTATTAGCATTTGGCAGACGACTAATAACTGCATTGGCGGGTTTTGGTTCACGACTTGGAGCTTTTTCCCCAACTCCTTTAGCAACTTCAACGCCGTTTTCTTCCAGAATCACGATCGGGTCTGCTCCTGACTTGACATCAACCCGCTTCACCAAAACTCGCCCGTTAGACAACCGCTGCCCTACTTTGACATATCGACTGGTTGGTTCATTCGGTACTCTGACAATCACTTGCGTCTCGCTCCCCACTTTCACAACACCGCTGACTTCAGTGCCTGTAGCGAGGTCAGTAGAAGGTGGTGGAGGAGGCCCAGGAATTGCCGGCACTTGCTTGACTGGAGGCGGATTGGGGTCTACCCACTGGGGCGGACGCTTGTCTACTGGCAGTGGTGGTAGATTCGGCACTCCTAGGGGTTTAGCTGCAATTGGCTGGGGCGGGCGTGGATTCCTAGCGGTCAGCGGATTCCTATCGGCAGTTGTTGCTGGATTTGGACGGCGGCCAAAGGGAGGCGTAGTGATCCCCGGAACTTGGCGTGGGGAGCCAACTTGCGAGCCATCACCTCCCGGCAAACCGGGCTGTCCGGGGCGACCACCAAACGGAGGCGCATTGAGTCCCGGAACTTGGCGCGGGGAGCCAACTTGCGAGCCATCACCTCCCGGCAAACCGGGCTGTCCGGGGCGACCACCAAACGGAGGCGCATTGAGTCCGGGAACTTGGCGCGGGGAGCCAACTTGCGCTCCATCGCCTCCTGGCAAACCACCCTGTTCGGAGCGACTTGCCAATTGAGGAGCATCTACTCCCGGTACTTGCCGTGGGCTGCCAAGTTGCGCTCCCTCGCCTCCCGGCAAAGTAGGATTTTGTGGAGAGCGAAGGCGTGGTATTTGTGGCACCGCAGCTAAGTCCCTACCCAGGGCCTTTTCCCCTGCGGGTT
Organism: Microcoleus sp. CAWBG640; assembly: GCF_020883015.1. Classification (NCBI taxonomy): domain Bacteria; kingdom Bacillati; phylum Cyanobacteriota; class Cyanophyceae; order Oscillatoriales; family Microcoleaceae; genus Microcoleus; species Microcoleus sp. CAWBG640. The sequence continues at coordinate 21,965 of NZ_JAHRFC010000012.1, read as the reverse complement.
GAGGATTTGTCGGAGTTTCGGATAGAACTGGCAGCAGAGGTGCTTTTGCAATTGTTCGCGCCTCATAGTCTTGATCGCGGACGGCTGCATCAAGCCTATTCTTTCCCTGTCGCCAAACTGCTTGCAGCAAATTGATTCGCGTCACGCAAGAAAGAGATCCCCTTCTTTCTGTCGGTGGTCGATATACCTCAATTGCTTCTGCAATTTGCGGCACAATGGAACACCGGAGAGCATCAGGAGGTGATTTATCCCCATAAATGTTCCACAAGTTTGAGGCTGTTTCATATTCACCCAGAGCCTTTTCTATTCTTCGGAAGAATGGCCGGTTAGTTAGGAGTAACTCTCGTCTGGTGGAACTCTGTTCTCCTTCTTTGCCGTAAATAGTACGAACCAATCTACTCAAATCCGTACCGTACTCAGAGTATTTTGTGGTGTCATCCAGCAGAGCCTGAAGCGTCCTGAATTCATTGACAACACCTCTGGCGATCGGGCTGAGATTGATTGGGGGAGCGGCGGGGCCTTTGAGTTTAGTTCCTCCAATTTGGACAGGGCGAGTTAGCTCTGGCAGCTTGGGTAGCAGGTCAATCTTTCGCGATACCAGTTTGGGCAATGGATTGGCTGTCATCGGCCCTGCTGCAACTCCTACCGATTCTGCTCCGGCTGGGTTTTGAACTGCGATCGGTGGCAGCGGCCCAAAGGGGTCTATCTGAGCAGGATTTGGTGTCAACGCTCCCGACGGTATGGGTTGACCAGGGGCCGGTGGGTTTTTGGGCTGGCTCTTGTTGTCGCCAATCCCTGTGGCACTCTGTTGTGCCCGTTGGTCTGGGTTAGTCGATCGAATTAACCCCGGAGGCTGAGCGGCTACGACTGGAGACGGGAAAGTCTGAGTTCCTGGGGTGGGGCTAGCTGCTGCTGACGGTGATGGAGAAGCTCCACCAGGAGTGGGGCTGGGGCTGGCTGTGTTGCCACCCCCACCGTCACCACAGCCTCCGATCGAGAAAGCTAGTAGTCCTATAGTTGCAAAATATAAAAGTTTGTGCATTGCCGATCGCCCCTAAATGCTTGATTTCAAGATCCAACAAGGCTTTGCAATTACAGCCTGTTATCGCTTTTAGTTTATCTGTGTTCGATGTTATGCGATCGCTTCACAATTGCCAAGTTCCCCCAGGTGTCATTCCCACCGTTCTCACCGTTACCCCGACCATCGCCATCGCCTTGAGTCCGCAATTTTTCCCCTCACAGCCCTAGGCCTATCTAGAAAAGCCCCTCTGGAACAGGCTGTTTGACCCAAAAAATGGGATTCAAGCCCCGTCCTTCTAGGACGGGCGAGTGTCAACTGTGCCACAATAACTATTGCAAAGGTCCATAGTCTTGACATCTAAAGGTCAATTATGTTAATTTGCCGTTTTAATAGTGAATGAAAATTTCATTCCGTAAAAAAGAAAATCCCCTAAAATTATCCCTTGGCTTCGGGTGAACAATCACACCGTATATATCTGTCTACTTAACTGAGAAATTATACTTACAAATAGGGTATTGTCATGCCACAAGCGTCCGTATCTCCTGTAGTGCTGATTATTCTAGACGGCTGGGGTTATCGTGAAGAAAAAGACGGAAATGCGATCGCCACTGCAAAAACACCAGTTATGGACAGTCTGTGGGCCGCTTATCCCAGAACTCTAATTCGCACTTCTGGCAGAGCCGTAGGCCTACCCGAAGGGCAAATGGGCAACTCCGAAGTCGGTCACTTGAATCTGGGTGCGGGTAGGGTAGTCCCTCAAGAGTTGGTGCGGATATCGGATGCAGTGGAAGATGGTTCTTTGCTGAGCAATCCGGCTCTAGTTAAGCTTTGCGAGGAAGTGCAAGCTAGGGGCGGGAAGTTGCACCTGACTGGCCTTTGTTCCGAAGGTGGGGTTCATTCCCATCTCAGTCATATTCTAGGCTTACTGCAATTGGCAAAAGCCCAGGGCATTTCTGAGGTTTGCATTCACGCCATTACCGACGGCCGCGATACTACCCCGAAAGAGGGTGTGGAAGCTCTCGCCAAAATAGAAGGTTATATCCAAGAGGTAGGGATTGGCAAAATAGCTACTCTCAGCGGTCGCTATTATGCGATGGATCGTGACAAGCGCTGGGATCGGGTGCAACGTGCCTATGATGTGATGGTGACTGAGAGTGTGCCTGATGGTCGATCGGCTGTGGAGGTATTGCAGGCATCTTATGGTGAAGGGGTGACGGACGAGTTTGCCCTCCCGACCCGCATTGCGCCCGGAGCAGTGGCATCCGGCGATGGGCTGATTTTCTTTAATTTTCGCCCGGACAGGGCTAGAGAGTTGACTCAGGCCTTTGTAGATCCAAATTTTAAAGGGTTTGAACGGCAGTTAATTGAGCCGCTGACCTTTGCTAGTTTTACTCAATACGATCCGAAGTTGTCTTCAGTTTTGGTGGCTTTTGAACCTCAGAATTTGAACAATATTCTCGGTGAGGTGATCTCGAAACAGGGTTTGCGGCAGTTGCGGACGGCGGAAACTGAAAAGTATGCTCATGTGACTTATTTTTTTAATGGAGGTCTAGAAGATCCTTTTGAGGGAGAAGACCGGGAAATGGTGCAGAGTCCGATGGTGGCGACTTACGATGAGGCACCAGAAATGTCGGCGGCCCTGGTGACGGATGGGGCGCTGGCGGCGATTGAGAAGGGTATTTATTCGTTTGTGGCGATTAACTACGCTAACCCCGATATGGTGGGTCATACGGGGATGATGGATGCCACTGTAAGTGCGATCGAAACTGTGGACAAATGTTTGGGGAGGCTGGTGACTGGCGTTACCAAAGCTGGGGGAACGGCAATTATTATCGCTGACCACGGTAATGCTGAGCAGATGTTTGATGAGGATGGGAATCCTTGGACGGCTCACACTACTAACCCAGTGCCGTTTATTCTGGTAGAAGGCGAAGGTCTGAAGATTCCTGGTCACGGAACGGATGTTCCTTTGAGGGAAGATGGCTGTTTGGCTGATATTGCACCGACGATTTTGGAGTTTTTGAGATTGCCTCAGCCTCCTGAGATGACAGGACGTTCTATGATTCGATCGGCTGATTTTGAAGTTCGCGCTAATCGATCTCCGGTGCGAGTCCGGTTGTAGTAGGGACGCGGCAATGCCCATTGGTGTCAACTTAAGGTACAACCAATAGTCCGACAGGGGTTTAAACCCCTGTCTCATAGCGAAAGTCCTCTCAAAGAGGACTGAAGAGTTAATTGATCTGTATTGGTTTCAGGCAAATATTCAGTCAGTTTCAGGCAAATATTCAGTCGGTTTCAACCGACTTTAGCTATGAGACAGGGGTTTCAACCCCTGGCGGACTCGTGGAATGACTGACAGACTTAATGCGCTGACAGCTTAAGTTGACACCTATCGACATCACCATCTCCCCACATAAATTGCGAGCGCTCGACCAGATTTGATATAATAATTAATTACCGATTACCAATTACCAATTACCGAGAATTATGAATATTGTTTCTCTCTTACAAGTTATCTGGTCTGTGTCTGCTTTCGGAGTTGTAGTTCTTGTGTTGCTACACAGCCCTAAAGGTGATGGCATTGGAGGTATTGGTGGACAAGCTCAATTGTTTACAAGTACCAAGAGTGCGGAGACTACTCTGAATCGGATTACTTGGGGTTTGGCTATTGTTTTTATCGGTTTGACGGTGATTTTGAGTGCTGGTTGGTTGACTCCTAAGTTATAAGATTAGGCAATAATTCACGGGCAAGATGTGCGTGCCACAATCAAATTGATTCGGGATCATCCCAATTTTGTAAGGGCTAGAGCATCCTAGGAATATATTTGCAAAACACAGATGCACCCATTGATTCTTTGTAGAACAGGCATTTTGCCTGTTCTTGAAAAGGGTGCAACATATGAGGTTTAACTGCGGTTGCAAAAATGTGGTTGTGGAAAGTTACCAGAAGATTTCGGACACTGTTTTCAGTCGCTTTATGTTGTTTTATCCTGATAATTTTGACTCAGGTTAATGCTCCTGCTGCGGGTCTTCCTGCTCTCCCCGATAGTTGGCCCTCTCCACAGGTTCATTCTTTGCCACCAACGCTGGCTAATTGGCAAGATTCAACTGATAGTGGCGATTATTTCGATCGCATAAAGCCCCCGACAGTCGGTCATTTGGTTTGGTCAAAATTTCCAATTCGGGTTTATGTGCAACCTCCGGTTAATACCAATCGCTCTCTTGAATGGGTTGAGGCTGTGTTGGGTATTGTTCGGGAATGGGGGGTTTATTTGCCGTTGGTAGTGGTGGATAGTTCCGAGGTGGCTGATATTAAAATTTTAATTCAGGCTCCACCTTTGCGTCAAGGGTTGTTGCGATCGCGATCGGGAGAATCTGTCTATGAATTATACACCCGCAATGATGGCGATAAAACAGTGTTATCTCATCGGTTTTCGGTTTATCTGAATCCGAATCAGGTGGGCAAATATATGGCTGCGGTGGCCCGTCACGAGTTTGGTCATGCTTTGGGAATTTGGGGTCATAGTTTGATGGAAACTGATGTGCTTTATTTTGCTCAAGTGAGGAATCCTCCACCTATTTCTGTCAAGGATATTAATACTTTGAAACGAATTTATGAACAGCCTACTCGCTTGGGTTGGGAATTTTAGTTAAAACTACACACAAATTCCCGGCGAATAGAATTCGCGTCTACACAAACGAAGTCCGCCTGCGCGGACTAAAGAAAAAAAGATTGGGATTAGTTAGTAATAGGAAACAGAAAAACCATGAAAGATGAAGCTTTTGGAATAGTGCCAGTTTTTGTGAATGAAACTGATACTTTGTTTTTATTAATTCAACATCAAGCCGGACATTGGGCGTTTCCCAAAGGTCATGCCGATCCTGGGGAATCTGCATTGGAAACGGCTAAACGGGAATTGGAAGAGGAAACTGGCATCCGTGATTATGAAGTGGTGGAGGAGCCTAGTTTTGTGGAATATTATTCTTTTGTTCAGGAATCTGCTCCCAGTTCTGTGAAACATTATGCCTTTGCTAAGCAAGGGGAGGTAATTGAAAAGACTGTTACTTACTTTGTGGCTTTTGTCAATTCAATGGATGTTGTTTTGCAGGTAGAGGAAGTTCAAAATTCTGCTTGGAGTTCTTTTGAGGAAGCTATTAATTTGATTACTTTTGATGGAAATCGACAAGTTTTGAGGGAAGTTAAAGCATATTTGGACGGCAGGAAGGAAAATTAAATCGATTTAAAATTGGAGATTTGAGATTGAACAAATCGACTCTAGGTGATATCAAATCCGGTAACATCGGAATTATTCATCTCTCTTATCTCCCTCTGTGTTCTCTGCGTTCTAGTAAGGTTAAATCATTCCGATGCAGCCGGAAACGATATGACTCCGAAACCCGACTTATTTAATAAGTCGGGTATTGGTCTAGGAGCGGAGATTATTTGTTAATTTTCTGTGCTTTTGCGTGCTGTTGTAGGCGAGAGAAATCGCTATAATTTGTTGAGGTTGCTCAGGGAAGTTGATACTGGCGACTGTTTTGTAATACTAAAGTCGCTGTAGACTCTCATGGCGTTGAATAATTCATGTTCAATAACTTACCCATTTTTTGATATTCATCCTGATTCTGCGAAGGATTGAATGGGGGGATTTAGGAATCAATTGCTTTTGGTAAGACCGCAGATAATATCAAATAACAGTTTTTTAGTCAACCCCTATTTTTTTAAATAATCAACTTTAAGAATACGGATGAGTAAGTAGAAGGAAGAAGTCACCCCCCCCCTGCCCCCCCCAAGGGGGGAAATTCAGGAAGAAGGAAGAAGACTTATGCAGTCAGCTTTTCGGTCATCCGTATTTTACGTTTAATTAAGTGGATTTACTTAATAAAATTATTGCAGCCGCAAATCTGCATAAATTATTGGCAGCATCTGGAGAAATTTGCCGGACAATTGAGATGTTTTTTAGCAGGATTTCTGATAAAATTCGATGTTAATAACTGGTATTTGAAGGTATGAATATGTCTAAAAAAGCTGAAATTGCGTTGACGGCCGCAGAGCAATTGCTGTGGAATGCGAAGGCAAAAGTTCGGGTGCTGTTGAATTTGTGGGATGAGGGGGAAGGGAAAAATAAGGTTAATCAAGGGAAGTTGACTAAGCTGATTGCGAGAACTAATGAGACTAAAAAGACTTATGAGCCGATTTTGAAGGAATTAGAGGAATCGGGAGCGATCGCATATTTGCGAGAAAAAGGACGATCGCAGGTGGAATTGACTGCGAAGGGGAAAGAGGTTTTAGCGGCTGGTTTGAAAAGTCAGGATTCTTTGTTTGAGTTTGATGGTTCTCAAATGGGTGCTCGGCTGGGAAATGCTCTGTTGAAATGGATACGGCATGAGGATGGTGCGACGGGTGTTGGTGTTGAGACGGGGAAAGAGGATGTAGGGGCGATCGCCTCCTATGACGATTTTAAGGCTGTGGCGTTGAAGGTATACGACAGCTTGAACCGGGATTATAACTTAGACGATTTAGTGCCTATTTATCGGATGCGGCGGGCGATCGGGGAAAGAGTTGCGCGATCGCAATTCAATGAGTGGCTGTTGGAAATGCAGGCTAATGACATTTTTCAGCTTCAGGGTGGAAGCGTCGAAGATAGCGCTGCGGACAAAATTCAAGATTCCATTACTACTGAAGTGGGCGGATTGCGCTGCTATGCCCAACGTCTGAAACCCTAATTTTTTTCGCTTCTTACTCCTCATTTTGTGAGCATAACTAGGAATATGACTACATCTAGCATTGACGAACTCATTAGAAATCACAATCCATTTGCAGGACATACTGTGGTAAGACCCCAGCAAATCTGGGGCAAGAGTTTTCCTGATGTTCCCTCAATCAATGCCCACGTTTCTAATGCGATTTTTCAGGCTGTTGCACAAGTGCGGCAAGGGCAGCGTCAAACTGTGGGTATCACTATCACAGGAGAAAAGGGACTAGGTAAAAGCCAAATAATCAGTCGAATTCGGCACGGCTTACAGCCAGATGGCAGTGCTTTATTTGTCTACATGGGTAAGTATGACAACTTAAATCAGATTAAGTATCAATTTCTCCAAAATGTAGCCTCTAGCCTCAGAGCATTTGGGAGTTACCAAGGAGTGATGCAGTGGCAAGAACTGGCAGCAGCTTTAATTAACGAAGCTAAGAATTTCAGCTACACGCCTCAGCAGTATATCAGTATGTTCCCATCTTGGTTGAAAAAACACCCAAATCAATTAGTCGATCGCTTTACTGATTGGGTTATTCAAATTAAGCCGGAAATTAATAACCCTTATCTAGTGAAAGCTATTTTGTGGACACTTTCTTCTGACCATGCTATCTATGCTACTCACTGGCTTTCTGGATTGGAATTGACAGATACACGTTCTGAAGAAATGGGGCTGCCCAATTCTCAAAGAGAGCATAAAGAAGCAGAAGCATTAACCACAGTCCGCCAAATTTTAGACATACTGAGCGATTACAGAGTGCCAGTAATATGCTTTGATGAACTAGATAATACTGATGCCGATGACAATGGTTTTACAGCAGCACAGGTTGTTGCTAGCTTGGCTAAGGATTTATACAACAACCTCAAACGCGGTGTGCTGCTGCTAGCTATGTATCCTGAAACTTGGAGAGACCAAGTTAAGGTTTTACCAAAAGCTGATGCAGTAATCGATCGGCTTGGCGGTAAACCTATCGAACTGAACTATCTCAACTCGGATGATGTTGTAGTGATTGTTTCTTATTGGTTGAAAGAGTTTTATCAGGAACATCAACAAACTTCCCCATCACCTCTCTATCCATTTGATGAAAATAAACTTAAAGAATTTGGGAAGCAAAGACCTACTGTAAGAGCGGTATTGAACTGGTGTGCAGAGCATTTTGTCGTGCCTGAAGATATCTCGCCAACGCCAACACCGCCGCCACCACCGCAGCATCCGGTTGAACCTGCGTTTAATAATGAGTTGGCCAGTGTTGAGGAATCTCTATATAATTATCTAGAAGATAATGATGCAATTGGCAACGCTCTTCGGCTTGGATTTTCCAACTTAGTCGGAGAGACAGTAGAGGAAGTTAAAATCGCTCAGGTTGCAGTAATTCAAGGCAAAAAATGCTACCTAGGCTTCAAAATTATTGGCGAAGAAGATGGAAAAACAGTCAAAATAGGGGTAGCTATTGTTCAGCAATCGGGTGGAGCAGGCGTACAGGCTATATTAGGTCAACTGATTGATTACGAAAAATTTGATTTAACTCGCGGTTGCCTAGTTCGCTCTAAAAAAATCAGTCCAAGTGCTACCAAAGCTAGAGAATTTGTCAGGACCCTGCTGAATGAAAAAGGGGGAGAATGGGTGCTGTTACGAGGTGAAGATATCAAGCCTCTTTTGGCGATTCAATTGGTTTTAGAGAACCGTGAAAGTTACAAATTGAGTGAAGCGGAGATTATCGATTTCATCAAGCAGAAGCAAGTAGCCATTAATAACCCTCTAATCAGAGAGATTTTGAGCGATCCTTCGGGTCAGGAGCCGGAAAATTTGATGGATGAAGATATGCCCGTCAGCATTCCTCAAGGTGTGCTTGACTCAGCTAATCAAGTCAACTTAGGAATTTAGCTAACTAAAAAAATGAGCCAGCTAGTTTCACTTTCAACAGCATTGTGTCTGCCCATGCCTGAGATTGAAGCCTTAATCAAAGGGCAAACGATCGCAGCTATGCCTCGGATATTTCTCAATCCTGGCAGGCAATTTGCTCTGTATCCTGCTAATTCCTCTACAATCCCGCTTTCAGTTGAGCGATACTACCGCTTAAATTTATTTTCTATTGCTGAAAATTCTCTGCTTCAGTTGGACACTGAGACTGTAGCGATTAAAGCTTGGGCGAGGTGCGAATTGTGCCAAGTCGTAGATGATACTGAAACGTTAGATGTTTTGTCGCGGTTAACAGTATGGACAAAAGAAGGAATGCAGGAGGCACTTGGGTTGTGGAATAATATCTTTCTGGCTTACTTGCGTGTCTATAATCTTCCTCAACCGCTGGAGGTGTCAGTGAATCCAAACAGTCAGGATAAGATAGGTAAATTTGTAGGTTTACCTCGTTCGGTGACTGTGACTAATGCTTCCCCTGTGTTCAGGGATACTATCTTTGCTAAACGCCGTCAACAACTGGAAAAACTAGAGCCACCAGAGCATCCAGAATTGGAAGAGTTGCAAAGTGCGATCGCCCTTTTATCAACTACCAACCCAAAAGCCAAACAACTAGACGCAGAAATCAAAATATTTCTAGGTTGGTCAGAAAATTCACCTACAACAAAACCAGATCCTGATTTAGATTGGATTAAAACGATCGCACAAATTGGCAACTCTAGCGATGGTCATACATTTGAAAAGTTAGTCCGCCAAAGTTTTATCAAGCTAGGATTTGCCAATTCTAACAATAAACCAGAAGCTAGCCTCGATCCAGAATCAACAGGCGGTGCTGGCGGACTAGATTTCTACTGTGAAACTCCCTATCAGGTAGTGGGAGAATGCAAAGCTACCAAAAGTGAAACCGTAGCTGATGGAACGCCAGCGCAACTTATCAAGTTAGGACATAAGCATCTTCAGGAACAATACAACTGCTGTATTAAGATAATTATGGCGGCTGGTCAGCTAAATAGACACGCTAAACAAACTGCTATCGGAAATCACATGAATGTAATTCGCCCAGAAACATTGCAAAGATTAGTTGAATTGAAAGCTAACCAACCAGGTTCGATCGATTTATTAGAGTTAAAACCTTGTTTGGAACAACAGCCATTTGGTGACGAAGCCGATGCTAAGGTTAATCGCTATATTGACGATGTGCGGGAAAAGCTTAAAGTGCGATCGCACGTTCTTTCTATTCTGAAAAAGTATTTAGAAACTACAGGTTCTAAAAGAGCCAGTATTGATTCTTTGAGCGGTGCGTATTCCATGTCTAACCCACCCAAGCAGTTGTCCCGCGAAGAGTTGCACGAAATTTTAGTAGAACTTTCTTCTCCGCTGACAGGTTATGCAGGGCGAATTAAAGGAGATAATTTATGGCGCGATCGCTTTTATTTCCTGCGTGATTTGTTTTTAGATGATTGAGATAGCTGAAGGGCGATTCCCTTCGGGATAGCTTTGCTTCACGCACTTCATCGAATATCCTAAACAGAATCAGGATCTACGCCCAACTCCCGCAACCTCGCCGCCAATCTGTCAGCACGTTGACGTTCCTCTTGAGTACGTTGACGTTCGATTACAGCTTCCTGTTCGAGTTGCTGAGTACGTTGACGTTCGATTACAGCTTGCTGCTGGAATTCCTGCAACTGAGCTTGTTCTGCCTTCACTAACTCCTCCACCAATGGCGGATTTAGTATTTCATCCACTGATAAAACCAAATCTGGAAATACTACAGATATAATTTCCTCACCAGGCAAGAAATCTGTGTAAGTGTAACCATCTTCACCTTCAATCAATGCAAAAAGCCTAATTTTTTCCTTGCCATTTTTAGGGTCAACAATGCAATATTCCGGCACGTTAGCTTGTTCGTACTCTCCCCGTTTAATCACGTAATCTGCCCGCCGATTTTCGCTCACCACTTCTATCACTAATAGTGGCTTTTCGTCAAAATCGAGGATGCCTCCACCTGGCCTAGCAGCAGCTTGTTCCAAAAGATTTTGAGTGCAGACAACTACATCGGGAATCCGAGATTTATCTTCATCTGTTCTTACTCCCAGACCAGTTTTTACTACTAAGTCGAGATTATGAGCAGCTAGGTAACGCTGCAATTTGTAAACTAAATATTCGCAAATTTTGATGTGTAAAACTGTTGCTGTTGGCATCGGTATTAATTTGCCTTTGTACAGTTCATATTGTACATCAAGTTCGCCTTGATAAACTCGGTATTCTTCAAAGGTTAATGTGGGTGAATCATCAACTTGTTGGTCTGTCAAAACTGGCGCAATTGATTGAGACATATGTTTTCCTATGAGTTGAAATTGATCTAGTTTCTATTGTAACTCACAACCCAAGGTATCAAATATAAGTCATACTTTCTTAGTTTATTTAATTCTGGCTTGACTTAAATTAGCCCCCGTATAACCGGTAGTCAGCCACACAATAGCTCTCACACCATCGCGCACTGCTTTTTGCACCGGTTCGGGTTCTCGGCCCGAAGGAACAGCCACAGGCTTGAAACGAATACCTCTACTACCGAAAACAATCTCTCCGATGATCCAAGCTCGTCTCATGTGATCGTCTGATGTAATCAGATACAAGCTATCAATTCCCCGATCGCGCAACTCATCTACCAATGTGGTAAAGTTGGTTACAGTATCCACCGCTCTGTAGTCCAAATGCACGCGATCGGACCTAATACCCGCCTCTGAAAACACCCATTGAGCGAACTCAGGATTACTCCCAGAAGAAACCCAAATCGGCAAATCAGGATGCTTGCGAGCAAAGTTAGCGGCAAACACCTCCCGCTCTGTCGCCCCACCCAACACCAACAAAGCTTGGGGTCTTTGAAATTCACTCTTGAGCTGTTGATAGCCCAACCAAAAAGCCATCAACAGTGCTACTAGCAACCGAACTTGCTGCGAACTCCTCAAACGTTTGTAACGTCGCTTGTTTAAATTGACTCTTAACCACATTTAAACCTATAAAAAATTTGTGTAGCTGACATAGGAACAATAACAAAAAATACGGCACTTACAGCCTATTAACAGGAATTTAACTTTAAAAATTAAGAAGTGGGCATGATGCGGATGTTTTAAAAGGACCCATGCAGAAACCCAGTTTTTTAAGGCAATTATGTCAGCGAAACTTCTTGGGACTCCATCCAAAACCTTAAAAGAAAAGGGCAAAACCTAGACTTTGCCCTTTTGCTTTAAATTGTCCTTAATTTGTCTACGGGACTGGCCGGGTTCGAACCGGCGACCTAGCGCTTCAGATTTGTGTGAGTTTCCCCACTCTCTGGACTATTCCTTCACCGTAGGCTTGCGACCTTTAGGTGGTGGCCGTATGTTTAGGAGGTTTTATGATGTTTACTTCCTAAAGCCAGTCTCTGCACCTTCTCTACCAAAATTTGAGTATTAGTAGAGCTTGGCTCAAGATTACCTTATCCGTTGTCAGACTTAGGCTTCCTTGAGTTTGACCACATTCACTCCCAGAGTTTCCTACCAGGGTGCCCGATTCTTCAGGAGGCGCTTGCTCTATCCATCTGAGCCACAGCCCCAGTTACTGAACCGTTTTGATTATAGCAGCTAATGTCGATTTTAAATTTAAAGTTTTCGATTCAATTTCTACGCACACACAAGGCCAAAAACCCGGTTTCTCCGAAAAATTGGGAATTATACCATTCTCTAAAATCGTGCAACCCCCCCGTCCCCCCCCCTAGAGCGTGTTTTCAAACCCGGAGATCCCCCCTAGGGCGTGTTTTCAAACCCGGAGATCCCCCCCAACCCCCCTTAAAAAGGGGGGAGAAAGAAGCTCAAAGTCCCCCTTCTTAAGGGGGATTTAGGGGGATCTCCGGGTTTTTTTGTCTTAGTCCTAAGTTTAATGATTTCCGCAAGCTGCAAGTCTTTGAGTAATCGCGACTAAGTTCTCTGCTGCGGTGAGTTGGCCAGCACCGTAACAAGCGCGCCGCCGCCAGACTGTGATGGGGAGGTGTCCCGGCGGGGCACTGTCGCGAAAGGATAATTCTTCGTAATATTTCCAATTATCCTTGACTCGCCAGCCTACCCGATCGCAAAATTCCGTATATTTGCCCCCAACGCTTTCCCAAATCTGGTGCTGTACGCTCAGCCCAAACCGTCCATCGCTGTATTGTTGCCAAAGTTGGTCGATCGTGCAAAGGTCTGTACAAGGAAAATTGTCAATATCCGCAGCACTGAGCCAACCTTCCTCTTCCCTCAAACTTATAGACAGCAAAATTTCCCAAGTATGCTCGTCAGCTTTCTGCCATTTTCCAGTTTTTAAC